>JAJNDI010000044.1 GCA_021156325.1 Gammaproteobacteria bacterium | reverse complement strand
GATTTGAAAGGAACTTCCAATACAAAACAAGGCTTTAAAATCGATAAGGCGATTACCTATGTAACCCCCAATCAATGGCAGGAGGTAGCTGATACCCAGAAAAACACCGACTAATTGAGCTGCGTACTTTTCTCCGAAATGCAGATCAGAAATCAAGTAGAGGTTGAGAGAAGAGTATAGTACTGCCGTTGAAAAAGCAGTAATGGCTTTTGCGAAAAAGATAATGGCTAATTTTCTTTCAAGAGCATAGCTATCGATAACTTGTCCTTGTATAAGACTTGTGTCTGTCATTTACCCCATCCTTGTGAGTTTGCTGCTCAATATAAACCTTCTTATTTAAACATGGAGCTATTTTCTGTTCAACATGATAAATATGTGAAACTTTTTTTAAGTAAAATATTCAATAAAATTATTATGATAGAAAAGTTATAGATTGTAGAATATTATGATGGTATTATTGTCCAATTAATACAAAACAAGGGAGAACATTTATACAATTAAAAAATAATGAAATAATGCCGGGTTTGTGCTACATGGAGCTAGGATGCAATGTTGACAGTACACGATGAACGCAATGGATTGGTCATGACCACTTGGGATAAAGTCAGTGAACGTGTAAGGCACGTAGAACCCAACATGGCTGCCATCATTGATGAAATTTCCCCAGGAAAAGATTATCCCCTGTTTTTAGCCTATTATCCTTATGGTGTTCTTACTGGAGACAAAATCAGTACAATATTACCTTCAGTAAATGGCGGTTTTTTTCGCTTGACAGATCCCGATGCACCCAAAGAAGTTATTGAACATTTAAGTTATGGCGCGGACAGCGCACCTTTTACGTTGATTCTTGAAAAGAATTGTGAATTTTTCATCGAAATACCTAATGAGAAATTATCTGTTCCTGTAATATTATATCAACCAGGCACCTTCTTTCCCCTTTCTAGATTTCTTCGTCAACTTGAAAAACGAGTTTATGCGCCTAATAATGTTCTTTCAACGATGTCTGGTGTTCGTTCTACTTTTATGTTGCCTACTATAGGTCGTAAACAGAATATCACCAAACTAAAACGTAGCTTGGGTATAGAAACAGCTTATGACACTGACTTATATGAACAAGCGGGTTTGTTTAGAGATATTGCGGGAAGTTCAGCAGTAAATTCTGAGTGGCGATCGTGTTTGCTTTTTTTCTCACAAAAATGGCACGATGCTTTATTAGCAGATAAAAGGTTTAATGTCTTGCTGCGATATTTGTTAGAAGTTGCTTGGCAGCGAACTGCTTATTTTTGCAGTTATGACTATTATGATATTACCTTTAGCCTGATACAAAAAAAGTACAATATGAAACCAAACCCTTATTTGGCCGATACAGCCAGGCATTTATTTACTATTGCTATGGGTAAAGCCCCGGGCTTTTCACCTGCTGTTGATGAAGACTCTGTGCCGCTGGCTGACCTTCAGCGAGTTTTTGTTGATATTTATGGATTGTCTCAGTATCTTCCAACCATCATAGTGCCTAAGCAATATGTCTTTGAAGAAGAAGATTACCCCATTTATTATTCTTTGCAATACCCTTCTACTTACAAGTTTTCTCCAAAATCCCGGGCCGTTTCCAGTACATTATATGATCTGCGAGAATTAAAGCATATTATGGACAAGTTTATGCATGAGTTATCTGATAAAAATAGTATTCATACAGGAACAATCATTAATAATATTGCAAAAGACATTGCGTTTGACTATTACCAAAGCAAGGAGGACAAATATAATCTTATTCATTTATCCAGTCATCTTGTTGAAAAAGATAATCGTTTTACTTATATGGCAAAAAGTAATAACTCTCTTCCAAACGCAAAATTCGCAGCAGATGGAAAGTTTGTTAGGGGTTGTGTTGCGATTCGCAAAAAACAGGCAAACGTGATTTAATATTTTATAGGATTATAAGGTGGGATATACAGCGTGCTTAATGTTATAATTGATGCATGTTCTAAATTACTGAGGGATAATGATGTGATTTTCGGGATTTGCTCTGGATAAAGAGCCGCTACATATAAATAGACAATGTGATCAGGTGGATAAGATTGTTCAAGCAATACTTGCAGCTTTTTCAAACCGCGTTGTTGCGTAGCTTTATCCACCGTATCTGCTTGCGTTTCTACCTCTATCATCCCGACTTGCCAAATGATAAGGTTTGAACGTCTGTCAAAAATACGCTTTGAGTGGATAAAATCGCTTGCTTCAAAAGACTGACAGCCTACAGTACCAGGATCAAATTTAAGATCAGCATACAGGCAATCCTCAGCAGAAACTGCGGGACAAATGATGGTGTTAAAACCGAGGTTTTCAGCTTCTTTAACAGCAGCTAACGTGGAAGTGGCAAGCACGAGGGGATGGCCATAAAAAACAACACACAAGTTTTTATATTGATAAAGAGAAGCAATAATGTATTCTGTAATAGCTTTATAATTTTCTTTTCTTACGGGACTTTGACGATAAAGTCCATCCAATGTCTCAGAAGATTTTGCTTCTTTTTGTATCCAAGCCTGCATCAGGGTATCATTGACTAAATAGTAAACCATATCTGCATGACGAATATACCCACATGCTTCCAACGTCAAATGAGATACAGTCTTAATACCAGTTCCAATCAACACTAATGATGCAGTAGCAGCCATCTTTATATCACTATTATATCAAAAAATTTGTGGATTACCAAAGAAACGATGAATCAGAAAAAACTACCACGTTATCAGAATGAGCCACCTTCCCAATAGACCCAGACAATACCGCCATTTCTTTTCTATAAGGGAAAACGCTATTAGCTGCTTTTTCCTGCTGACAATTATTAAGAATTTCTTTCCATTGGTTGTTAGTAGAAAACGGATTATTTACGACAGATTCAAGTTTTTTCAATAGGTCCATTTCTAATTCTCCTTTAGATACCTGCTACAATTGTATGTAACAAGGCTAACATCCTGATTGTGTCTTTGCAAGATAACAGTTCATTTATTGGATAAAGCTGCCTTTGTTTACAGACTGTTCTGTTTTTCACTTAAGCTAAATGCTATGTTTAATAAAGACAGACAGTTTATTCAATTTTATTTTATCAAATTGATGTTGTATATATCCATTTCACTTCAAGATGCGAGATTTTAAGGTGCAGAGTAGATCATAGCTGCTGCCCTCTCCGGCCTGCCGGAGCTCCCGCTATGGCGGGCTGTGGGAGAGAGCAAAATCTTTACAAATCCCCAAAGCGGCTTTGCAAAGCACTCACAATAGCGAGCCCTGCTGTTTCAGTGCGCAGAATGCGTTTTCCAAAAGCCAGTGTTACACAATGCTGTGCTTTGGCTTCTTGAATTTCTGAGGGACTAAAACCGCCTTCTGATCCAATTAACAACGTCATATCTTGCGAGATGTTATCTGATCGAGATAATAATAGAGTAGACAAAGTCTCATCTCCTTCAGGCGATAATAATAAACAAGAAGAACCCCTCGCGTTAAGGGAAGCCAGAAAAAGGGAATATTTAAGAGGCGAACTCAATTCCATTAAACAGTTGCGGCCGCATTGTTCAGAAGCACTGATGATGACTGCTTCCCAATGCCGCAAGCGTTTTTCTACTCTGTCAGCGGATAACTTTACAGTGCCAAATTCAGTCAACAAAGGTACGAAACGCTTTACGCCCAATTCGACGGCTTTTTGAATAATAAAATCCATTTTTTCTCCGCGCGCAACCCCATGCGCTAATGTGATCGCGAAAGGAGATTCACGGTTAATGTTTTCTATAGCGGTGATTTCAACAACAGCGCGGCGTTTGTCAGGTATTTGTAAAACGACATGATATTCATTTCCATCTCCATTGAATAGACAGAAAGGATCGCCTGCTTTTAACCGCAATACGCTGACGATGTGTCGGGAGGCATTCTCTGTTAAAAGAACGGTTTCTGCGTATTTTAAAGCAGCAGGATGATAGATGCGCGGCGTTAACATGGAGTTATTTTCAAGTCTCGATACAATGCTATCGAGGGAGCGGATTGATTGAGCGTATAAAAATGAAAGCCTGGAACACCTCCATCGCGCAACTGTTCACATAATTTGAGAACGACTTGATGGCCAAAGGCGCGTAAACTTATGAGATCTTCTCCAAAATCTTCCAAACGTTGCCGCAGCCAACGCGGTAATTCAGCACCACACGCATCAGAAAAGCGGGCCAATTGTTTAAAGTTGGTAATAGGCATAATCCCCGGAAAAACAGGCACATCAATACCGTGTTTTTGGCAATTATCGAGCAAATGAAAATAAGCATCGTTGTTATAAAAATATTGTGTGATGAGCGCATCTGCCCCTGCTTTAACCTTTTGTTTTAAGTAATGTAAATCGCGGGCTGCGGTTTTTGATTCAGGATGATATTCTGGATAAGCTGCAACGTAGATCTTGAAATGATCCCCTGTTGTTTCGCGGATAAAGGCTACCAATTCACTGGCATGATTAAAGTCACCTAATGCTTGCTCGCTGCCAGAAGGTTTATCGCCTCGCAATACGACCAACTGTGTGATGTGGCGGCTCTTATAATGGGTTAATAATGCTTGTAATGCTGAGCGGGTGGAATTCACACAAGAAATATGAGGGACACAATTAACCGCTGTTTCCTGCGATAGTAAAGCGATGGTTTTTTGGGTTCCCGCTTGCAAAGAGCCATTTGCCCCAAAAGTCACTGAAAAGAATTCAGGGGAAATGCCGGCTAATTCTTTTGCCGCTGCTATCAAGGTTTTTTCGGCTTCTTCCGTACGAGGCGGAAAGAATTCAAAGCTGATTAGCATTCCTAAAGGCCTACTACTTTAATAGCGATAATAATCCGGTTTATAAGGCCCATTGACATTCAAATCAAGATATTTAGCTTGTGTTGGCGTCAATGACGTGAGTTTCGCGCCGATTTTGCCAAGATGTAAACGAGCCACTTTCTCATCCAGGGTTTTGGGCAATACATACACTTGATTCTGATAGTTTTTACTATTTTGCCATAATTCGATCTGCGCTAATACTTGATTAGTAAAAGAATTAGACATGACAAAACTGGGATGCCCTGTAGCACAACCCAAATTCACCAAACGGCCTTCGGCCAATAAAATCAACCGTTTTCCATTGGGAAAAATCACATGATCCACTTGAGGTTTGATATTTTCCCAAGAATATTGGCGCAAAGAAGCTACATCGATTTCTGAATCGAAATGTCCAATATTGCAAACAATACTGTTATGGGGCATGCGTTGCATATGTTCATGAGTAATGACATTGATATTGCCTGTACACGTAACAAAGATCATTGCTTCACTCACAACATCTTCTATCCTGACAACACGATATCCTTCCATTGCAGCTTGCAAAGCGCAAATAGGGTCGATTTCAGTGACACAAATATTGGCACCTAATCCGCGCAAGGCTTGCGCGCAGCCCTTACCGACATCACCGTATCCCAAAATAACGGCGGTTTTACCCGCTATCATCACGTCGGTAGCGCGTTTAATGCCATCCATTAAAGATTCCCGGCAGCCGTATAAATTATCAAATTTCGATTTGGTCACAGAGTCATTCACATTGATGACAGGGGTTAAGAGCGTTTTATCTCGCGCCATTTGATATAAACGGTGTACACCCGTAGTAGTTTCTTCGGAAATCCCGCGAATATCTTTTAAAATTTCAGGAAATTCGTCATGCAGGATTTTGGTGAGATCGCCGCCGTCATCCAATACCATATTGGGGCGCCATTCATCAGCACCGTCGATCGTTTGACGAATACACCACCAAAACTCTTCTTCGGTTTCGCCTTTCCAGGCAAAGGTAGGGATCCCTGCTTTAACCATTGCGGCAGCCGCATGATCTTGTGTTGAATAAATATTACAAGAAGACCAGCGTAATTCTGCTCCCAATGCAATAAGGGTCTCCATTAACACGGCTGTTTGAATGGTCATGTGCAGACAGCCTGCAATTCTAGCGCCTTTTAAAGGTTGCTGATGATGATACTCTTCGCGCAGCGCCATCAACCCCGGCATTTCAGTTTCTGCAATCGCAATTTCTTTGCGTCCCCAGTCGGCCAGCTTAATGTCAGCGATTTTATAGTCTTGTTGTTTTAGCATAGTCTTTTCGATAACCTCATTCATTTTACAGTACCTGCTTTACTAATTTTGGCAAAGGTTTGCTGGCATCATTGCGCAAAGCGTCTGCTTTATCAGTACGTTCCCACGTGAAATCAGGTTCTTCCCGTCCAAAATGGCCGTAAGTTGCCGTAGACCGATAAATGGGACGGCGCAAATTGAGCATTTCTATCAAACCGCGCGGACGCAGATCAAAATGTTGACGAATCAGCGCGATGATTTCGCGGTGAGGCACTTTGTTTGTGCCAAACGTTTCGATGCTGATAGATGTCGGCTCTGCAATACCGATTGCGTAAGACACTTGAATTTCGCAGCGTTCAGCCAAACCTGCAGCCACAATATTTTTTGCCACATAACGGCCTGCATAAGCAGCCGAGCGATCTACTTTGCTCGGATCTTTTCCAGAAAAACAACCGCCGCCATGCCGTGCCATGCCGCCATAGGTATCGACAATAATTTTACGTCCCGTTAAACCGCAGTCACCTAAAGGGCCGCCGATCACAAAACGACCTGTAGGGTTTACAAAAATTCGGGTTTTAGCCGTAAACCATTCTGCAGGCAATACGGGTTTGATGATTTCTTCAATAACCGCCTCAACCAATTCTTTTTGGGCAATTTCAGGGGCGTGTTGGGTTGATAAGACAACCGTATCAACCGCTTTGGGTTTGCCATGTTCATCAAAAGCAAGCGTTACCTGACTTTTAGCATCGGGCCTTAGCCAGGGTAATGTTTTGTTTTTACGAAGTTCTGATTGACGTTTAACCAGACGGTGTGCATAGGTAATGGGTGCGGGCATAAGAACCGCCGTGGTATTGGTGGCATAACCAAACATCAAACCCTGATCGCCTGCGCCCAGTTCATGATCTTTGTTGGTATTTTCATCAACGCCCAAGGCAATATCGGCTGATTGTTTGCCGATGGCCGACATCACAGCGCAGGATTCCCAGTCAAAGCCCATATCCGAACTGTTATAGCCAATATCTTTAACAACATTACGTACGATGTCTTCAATATCAACCCACGCATTGGTACGAATTTCACCCCCAACCAGCACCATTAGTGATAATCTTCCATTTAAGGGATCCCCTTGTGAACAGTAGGTGGGGCCGATGATACGCGGATTTTAAGCAAAAATCATCTATTTGATGTGAGCGGAAGTTGTGCCGATTTGGAATCCGATTCCAAATCGGCATAGAACCCATTTAGTCTTTGTGTTGGCATTGTTTCTGAGCAAACCACTGATCTAATTGGGATCGGGCTGCCTCAAGTCCCGTTCCGTGAGTCGCAGAAAAGAGTTGCACGCTGGCATTGTATCTTGCAATTTCACGTTGAACGGCAAGCAGCGCTGATTTGGCCGTTCCAAACGACAGCTTATCGGCTTTGGTGAGTAAGATATGCAAGGGTACATTACTTTGATGGGACCAGATAATCATCTGGTTGTCGGTTTCTTTTAGCGGATGGCGGCAATCCATTAATAAGACCAAGCCGCGCAGACATTGTCGTTCGAGAAGATAGCTTTGCAGCAATGCCTCCCAATCGGTTTTAACCTGGCGGCTGACTTTAGCGTAGCCATATCCCGGTAAATCTACCAAGCGGCAAGCGTCATTCAGACAAAAAATGTTAATCAGTTGAGTACGCCCCGGGGTTTTGCTGCTTCTTGCTAATTGTTTGTGCGTGGTGATGGCGTTCAAGGCGCTGGATTTTCCTGCATTGGAACGTCCCACAAAAGCTACTTCTGCTCCTCTGTCGGGCGGCAGCTGCGAGAGAGAGGCCGCACTCAGTGAGAAATGAATGTGGGTATAGTCAATTAGGGGCTTGTTCATGAGGGCATGTTAACAAAATTTCCAGGATGATGTAACAAGCTGAACTTATGTTATGATTACAGCCCGTAACCTGTTCAGAGACAAAAGCCATATGAAAAAATCCATTTTAGGGATATTTTTGCTCAATATTTTCCTTTTTCCATTGGCTCATGCCGCTACAGATTTTGTTGAGGGACAAGATTATCGCACATTATCTTCAGAAGCAGCTGCCGCTGTCGCCGCTATTGCTCCTGCGGATCCAAATCGCATTCAAGTCGTTGAATTTTTTAGTTATGGCTGTCCTGCCTGCTACCGCTTGGAACCCAGTATAGAAGCTTTTACTCGCAAAACCCCCTCTGATGTTGATTTTGGCTATGTTCCGGTAACTTTTCATCCGGGCTGGGATCGCTACGCTAAAGCTTTTTATACTGCCAAATCGCTCGGAATTTTAAATAAAATGACGCCTGCTATTTTTACAGCGATTCATGTCAAGCAAAATGATCTGTCTGCTGATGATGCCATGGCAGCGGTTTTTACGGAATACGGCGGTATCGATAAACAGCAATTTAATGCGATTTTTAATCATTCACCGGCTTTGGATATCGATGTAGCCAAAGGGGATCGCTTAATGCAAATTTATGGTATTAATGTGGTTCCCAGCATCGTCATCGCGCAGCACTATGTCACCTCGCCTGCCATGACGCAGGGGGATACCCGTTTGTTTGAAGTTATTAATTTTTTAATTAACAAAGAAAAAGCGATAAGAAAAATATAAAAAAGCTTAAGGGAGGAGTTCCACGATGCGAACGGATGATGCGCTGACGGCAGCATTAAATCCAGCTCAACTTGAAGCAGTGACAGCACCGCTGGGAAAGATGTTGGTGTTAGCCGGTGCAGGCAGCGGTAAAACCCGCGTTTTAGCTCACCGCATAGCCTATGTATTAGCAGAGTATCAGGCATCTCCTTACAGTATTCTTGCTGTGACATTTACCAATAAAGCGGCTGGTGAAATGCGTACCCGCATCGAAGCATTGCTCGGGCATTCTATTGGGGGTATGTGGGTTGGTACCTTTCATGGATTGGCACATCGTTTATTACGGTCTCATTGGCGTGAAGCCAAATTGAACGAGCATTTTCAAATTTTAGACAGCGATGATCAACAACGTTTAGTTCGCCGCCTTCTCAAAGAATTGGGCCTGGATGAAAGTAAATTTACACCGAATCAAGTGCAATGGTATATCAATGCGAGAAAAGATGAAGGCCTGCGCGCTGCTCATATAGAAGATAATGGCAATGTGGTGGATCGTTCCTTAATAAAGATCTATCGTGCTTATGAAGAAACATGCGAACGCAGCAGCCTTGTCGATTTTGCAGAATTGCTATTGCGTTCGCATGAATTGTGGTTATCTAATGCGGATTTGCTCAAACATTATCAAGAACGATTTAAACATATTTTAATTGATGAATTTCAAGACACCAATACGATCCAATATGCCTGGATCTCTCTCTTAACCAGAAACGACACTAACTTAATGGTGGTGGGAGATGATGATCAATCTATCTATGGCTGGAGAGGCGCTAAAATAGAAAATATCCATCAATTCGAGCGGGATTTCAAACCAGTTCAATTAATTCGCCTGGAACAAAATTACCGTTCAACCAACGTGATTTTAGAAGCTGCTAATGCGTTGATACGTCACAATGATACCCGATTAGGTAAAAATCTGTGGACAGAAGGTAAACCAGGCGAATTAATCACATTATACAGTGCTTATAATGAGCGGGATGAAGCCCATTACCTGATTGAATGTATTCGCGAGCGGGTAAGCAAGGGTTATGCGCGCCGCGATATTGCTATTCTTTATCGTTCCAATGCGCAGTCACGGGTTTTAGAAGAAGCATTATTGCAAGCCGCTATTCCTTATCGTGTGTACGGCGGTATGCGGTTTTTTGAACGCGCTGAAATTAAAAATGCATTGGCTTATTTGCGACTTGCTGTTAATCATGATGATGATCCGGCTTTTGAACGGATTGTGAATTTCCCAACACGCGGTATCGGTGATCGCAGTCTGATAACACTTCGCGAAGTAGCTCGTGAACGGCAATTGTCTTTATGGGAAGCGGCTAAAAAGGTGATAAGTGAAACATTGCTCTCCCCTCGTGCCTGCAGCGCTATTGAAGCTTTCATGCAATTGATAGATAGAATAACCATCGGTTTGTATGAACTTACATTGGCTGAACAAGTAGAACATGCCCTGACCGTGAGCAGTTTGCTTTCATTTTATCAGCAAGAACGCGGCGAAGAAGCTCGGGGACGAGTAGAAAACCTGGATGAATTGGTGAGCGCCGCCGGTCAATTTCAAGTGGAAGATAATCCACAAGGGGATCCCTTGATGGCCTTTTTAGCAACGGCAGCGCTCGAAGCCGGCGAGCGGCAAGGAGAAGAAGGCCAGGATTGCGTCCAATTGATGACATTACATTCTGCCAAAGGCCTTGAGTTTCCGATCGTATTTTTGGCAGGTCTGGAAGAAGGATTATTTCCACATTTTATGTCAGCCACCGATCCCTATCGCTTGGAAGAAGAACGCCGTCTTTGTTATGTAGGAATGACACGCGCCAAAGAACATCTGTGTTTATCTTTCGCAGAATCTCGCCGAAGCCGCGGCGCTGAAACGATGCAGCGGCCATCGCGCTTTATTCAAGAAATCCCTTCTTCTTGTCTGCAAGAAATACGGCCGCGTGCCAATATTATGCGCCCTGTGAACCAGTCTTATTACAAAAGTGAGGCAAAACAGCAACAGCGCTTACCTACAGTGGATTTTTACAGCAATGAACAGCAAGACCTCCATATTGGACAAGGGGTTAAACATAAAACCTTTGGCAGGGGTACTATTTTAAATTTTGAAGGCAACGGCAGCCATGCTCGTGTACAAGTGCGCTTTGAATCCGGCGAGACCAAATGGCTGGTAGCGTCGTTTGTAGAATTGGAAGTTTCTTTTTAAATCTTGTAATTAACGCTAATCTTGTCATAATTAAAACCTTTTTACAGCAACAGGATAAAAACATGGGTAAGTTAATCGGCGGGATTTTTTTAATCGTTGGTACTTCACTCGGCGCGGCAATGCTCGCTTTGCCTGTGGCAACGGCATCCAGCGGATTCTGGTCATCGTCTTTATTGTTATTGTTTTGCTGGATTATCATGACCCTGGGGGCGCTGGCTTTACTCGAAGTGAGTCTGTCGCTGCCCGAGAACAACAATATGATCAGCATGGCTGGCGAGACGCTGGGCCGCACGGCACAAATCATTGCCTGGATCGTCTATTTGGTTTTACTCGGCATTTCAATTTCATTAAATACCAATGCGCTTATTTTTACGATCGTATTGGGATATATTGTTTATTGTGATGTTACCAGTGTTGATCGCGTTAACCGCGCTATCATGAGTATTAAGTTCTTCGCTTTACTCCTGCTGATTTTTTCAGTGGTACCTCAGGTTAAATGGGAGAATCTGAATGGGGGCGAAAGCCGTCATCTCTTTACCGTGATAACGGTCGCGATTACCTCTTTTGGATATGCGAGTATCATTCCAACGCTGCGTACCTATTTTAAAGGGGACACAAAACGCTTAAAACAAGCCGTATTAATCGGCAGCCTTATTCCACTTGTATGTTATCTGGCCTGGGATCTGGTTGTTATCGGGGCAATACCTTCTTTACTGCTGGCTGCTATCGTTCACTCTCCTACCCCTATCAGTAATTTGTCACAGGCGATTGTAGTTCAAATAAATATGCCCCTGGTCACAACACTTATACGCATTTTTACATCAGTGTGTATGTTTACCTCATTCCTGGGGGTTTCTTTAGGCTTAAGTGACTTTTTAGCTGACGGGTTCAGGCTGCCTAAAGAAGGCATCAATAAAATCATCGTGATGGCTTTAACATTTGTACCGCCTCTGGCAATGGTATTATTTAAACCTGATTTATTTTTAAGGGGTTTAAGATATGCCGGCATTTGCTGTGTGATTTTATTAGTATTGTTACCGGCATTCATGGTATGGTCTGGGCGTTATATCAAAGCCGCTGCCAATATGAAACCCGTTCTACCGGGCGGAAAACCCGTGTTGTTATTAATGGTGGTGATTGGATTAGGAATCATCGCTTTAGGTTTTTGGCAAGATTTTATTGTATAAAGCAGGACTCATTCATTATGAAATACAGTTTAATTAAACCTTTTCCTGGTTTGCGTCCGAAAAAAATGTATGCTGACAAGGTCATTGCGCCGCCTTATGATGTTATTGACCGTAAAGCCGCACGTATCCTGGCGGAAGGCAATTTTTTAAGTTTTTTACATATTTCAAAACCGGAAATTGATTTATCTGATGAGATTGATGCTTATGATAAACGGGTCTATCAAAAAGGCGTAGAGAATTTTAAACAATTACAAAATAATCAGATTTTTGAGCAGGATAAAACCCCCTGTTATTATCTCTATCAATTACAATCAGGTGATCACGTTCAAACAGGGATTGTGACGCTCGCCTCTGTAGAAGCCTATAAAGCTGGCCGCATTGCCAGACATGAGTTAACGTTGCCCGTTAAAGAAGAAGACAGAGTTCAGAATATACTGGCACTAAAGGCTCAAACGAGCCCGGTGCTTGCTGTCTTTCGAAAAAAAGCTGTTTTGACAGAATTGATGCAGCATTATTTACAACAAGAACCTCTTTTTGCATTGCCTGATCATCAACATGTCATTCATCGTTTTTGGATCATTGAAAAAACAGATCATATCGATACAATCACTCAAACTTTTGATGCCATGGCTACCGTCTACATTGCAGATGGCCATCATCGCTCAGCCGCTTCCGCTAGAGTGAGTGATCTCTTAAACAGTCCTTCTGCAGACTATTTTCTGACGGTATTTTTCCCTGATGATGAATTGAAGATTTTGGGATATCACCGCTTGGTGAATGACATTACGCCCCATGATCCTCCTGCTTTAGTCGCCGCCTTGGAAAAAACTTTTGAGATGAAGCTGCTTTCTGTTGCGGCATTACCTGAGAGACGTTCTCAATTTTCTTTGTATTTAGCAGGAAAATGGTATTTATTAACGCCTAAAAAAGAAATGGCGCCAAAAGATGCTGTTTCGGATTTGGCAGTGAGTTTATTGAGTGATCAGATCTTAAAACCTTTATTTGGCATTAGTGATCCAAGACGTGATCCCCGTATGCAATTTGTAGGCGGTGTTGACGCATTAAGGGAATTGGCTCGTCTCGTTGATCAATCTGCAAAGCCTGCAGCAGCTTTTGTTGTGTATCCTACACAAGTGTCTGAACTCTTAACCGTTGCTGACAACCAAGGGTTAATGCCGCCTAAATCAACGTGGTTTGAACCAAAATTGGCAGACGGCTTGGTGAGTTATTTATTTTAAGAGGAAAAAGGATGTTAAAAAAAATAAATGCGCTGGCATGTCTTCTTTGTCTAGTCTTATTGGGTACAGCTTATTATATACAATATAACCTTCATATTGAGCCTTGTTCCTTATGCCTCATGCAGCGACTTTTCTTTTTTTTGCTCACGATCGTTTTTTTTATCGCACTTTGTCATCGTTATCAACACATGATGGCTCAACGTGTTTATGGAATGCTGATTATCCTTTTTTCAGGTTTAGGTTTGGCAGCGAGCCTTCGTCAGGTATGGCTGCAATATGTATCCACTGGAGAGCCTGCCGATTGCGGAGCGAGTTTAAGTTATATGCTTACTCATTTTCCTCTTCGCGATACTTTAATGTCTATCTTTAATGGCAGTGGTGATTGTGCTGATATCGTGATGCGTATCGGGGGCTTTAGTATGGCACAGTGGAGTACTTTCTTTTTCATCTTATTTTTTATAGCAGGCCTATATTTTATAATGAAGCGAAATACTTAGTTTTCACGCTTTGTTTCTTATCCCCTCTCCCACTGACGTGGGAGAGGGCGCAGCGATTTGAGGAGATTTAATGGATTTTTTACAAAGTTATCAAACTCAACTTGCAGCTATCTCGCAATTGATGTTGGTTACCAACGCCATTGTTCATATTATTTTTGCAGGGGCAGTAGCTAAAGATGCGGGAAGATTACATAAACTCAATCAACCTACTTGGCTGGTGTCAGGCGTTACCTGGGCATTTGCTACGTTAGCGGGCGGTGTTTTTGTAGCGGGGGTGTATTGGTTTATTCATCATTTCAAAAGGGGCTAATCCTTTAATCGATGCCGCTGATCATAGCGTTGAAATCCCAGGAGCGGCATTTTTATATCGCGCGTTAATGCCATGACTTTAAACAATTCACCCATTTCATGAGGGGCTGTCAGTAAATTGACTTGCTGGTTAAGGGAGACGTGGTAAGAAAGAGCATCATGCTGCTGCTGTAAAGCTTGTAATTCATCGAGCAAACCACAATTTAATAAGAAAGCCCCTTGGTGGGTAAAGCCAGAAACGCTTAATGACAACTCTGCGGCAGTAAGGCTAATTTCGGTAAAATCAACATGAGCGGTAATATCTTGTAAGCCCGGCCAAATCAACGGATTAGTATGGGCTTGCTGCTGATAATGACACATCAAGGTGCCTTGTTGACGGCTTGGATGATAGTATTCATAGCGCGGAAACCCATAATCGATAAGCAGAATAAGACCTTTAGAAAAAAAATCACTGATACTGCGAAGCCAGGGTTTGATATATAAATTAATTTCAGTGGTATAAGGTTCGGGAAGAGTCAGATTTAATTTTAATTTTTTCCAATAATCACTCAAACGAGAGCAAGATGCTTTCTCAAGTTGCCACTCAAAAACCCCTTGGTGATGTCTCACATGATATTCTAATAGCATACCATTGTCATACTGTATCAAATGCACTGGCATCGCATCGATAACTTCATTCGCAATGATGATGCCGCTATAAGGTTTGTCCGGCAATCTCGAAATCCAAGTCACTTTTTCAACAAGGCGGGGACAATGTGTTGCTAAAGTGTGTTTTTGCAATTGGCATAAACTGGGGCTGGGTTCAAGTATGAAATAACGTTCAGGCAATCTGTTTTTTTGGTGAAGTGCTGTTAACAAATGCGCTGCCAATTTACCTGTGCCCGCGCCGAATTCTAACACCGTAGGACTTAAATCGGACATAGAAAAGATTTGATCCAGTTGATTTGCCAAACAACAAGCAAACAAAGGAGATATTTCCGGAGCAGTCACAAAATCAGCTTGTTTACCGATGATAGATTTACCGGCTACATAATAGCCTAACCCCTTTTCATACAAAGCTAATTCCATGAAACGGGCAAAAGGGATAGCCTTAAGGGCGCTCACATTTATTTCGTCAATAATACGTTTTGAAAGTGCGCTGCTGTGGGCTAATGATTCGCTGTCGGGGGTTGAGATCCCGGAGGGCATTGTTGTCATATTGTCACCTGAAATCCCCCAGTGTACACTCTAGTACATCGCCCCCTTTTTCAAAGGAGGTGAAATAAAAACCGTAGATTAGCAGATTTCAATATCGTTTGTTATACTTTTCAGAGTTTACGGTAAAGAAGAAATTCATGGTTTTTTTAATTTTTATTATCGCAGGAGCTGTCTCAGGTACCATGGCAGGATTGCTCGGCATTGGCGGCGGACTTCTGTTTGTGCCCCTCATGACAGCCATGCTGCCCCATTTTGGGATCCCCGACAGTATTGTGATGCATGTCGCGGTAGCCACTTCGCTTATGATCATTGTTATTACTTCTTTGTCATCCACGTGGGCGCACCATCGGCAAGGACAGATCCTCTGGCAAACTGTTTTAAATATTATACCGGGCGTTGTAATTGGCGCTATTGCGGGATCTTTGTTAGCCTATGTTTTACCCAGCGATATATTGAAAAGGGTTTTTAGCTTATTTGCATTGATCATGGCTATAAAAATATTTTGGAGCTGGGAACCAGGATCGGCTCATCACCGCTTGCCCAAGCGGCCCGTCTTAAGTATTTATGGCGTTATTCAGGGAACACTCTGTGCTTTGCTTGGCATGGGAGGCGGGGCTATATCAGTGCCTTTTTTTCGAGCTTGTAATATTGCCATGCCGCAAGCCGTTTCCATGTCGGCTGCCTTAGGGTTTCCTATGGCATTAACAGCCGCCATTTTTTCTATGCTCACGGGTTTGAATGAACCGGGAATGCCAAGCTGGAGTACAGGCTATGTTTATTGGCCTGCTTTTTTAGGGTTAATGCCTATGTCGGTTATCTTTGCGCCATGGGGTGCGAAACTGGCTTATCGCTTAAATACAACGTTATTGAGCCGTATTTTTTCGGCAATGTTGTTATTGGTAGCCCTCAGCATGTGGTTTGACTAGTATGTTAAATTATCCTCATATTAATAATGTTGCTTTGCACATCGGGCCTTTTGCTATTCATTGGTATGGATTGATGTACCTCATCGGGTTTTTAAGTGCATGGGCTTTGGCTTCTTATCGCATTCGCAAACACAAGACCGGGTGGTCTGCTGTCGAGGTCAGTGATCTGATTTTCTATACCGCCATAGGGGTTATCATTGGCGGCCGATTAGGTTATATGCTCTTTTATGATTTCTCAGGATGGATTGCCGAGCCCTTAAGTGTATTTAAAATCTGGCAAGGAGGCATGTCTTTTCACGGGGGGTTTATCGGGGTTTTCCTGGCGATCTGTTGGTTTTGTTATTGTAAACAGAAAACGATTATTGAAGTGAGTGATTTTATCAGTCCTTTAGTGCCGATTGGATTAGCGGCGGGACGGCTGGGTAATTTTATTAATGGAGAATTATGGGGGCGTCCCACCCATCTCCCCTGGGGGATGGTATTTCCTCATGTGGATCCTTATGCACGGCATCCTTCGCAACTCTATGAATTTTTGTTAGAAGGTGTGATTTTATTTATGATTGTTTGGGTTTATTCGGCAAAACGAAGATCTCCGGCTGCCGTAACAGGCGTTTTTTTAACGGGATATGGTCTTGCTCGTATAGTTTGCGAATTTTTTCGTGAACCTGATCTGCAATTAGGATTTATTGCATGGGGTTGGGTAACGATAGGACAATTATTATCTCTGCCCGTACTGGTATTAGGGATTATTTGCTTTATTTATGCTTATAATCACCGAGAAAACAGAAGTCAACGTTGATGCGCTTCGGGAAATTCTACCCACTGCAATTGTCCGCTGTGTTTGGCTATCTCTTTCCACTGTTGACATCTAAATTGTAAGCAATATATCCCGCAAGTGGGCAATTCGTATTTGGCTTCTTTGCATAGAAAACCCGCCACTAAAGATAAATAGGGATTGTGCCCAACAATCATGACTGATTGATAGTGATCATCTAATGCTTTTACAATATTGATCAAGGTCATAAAATCTGCCGAGTAAAGTTCTTCGTTTTCACTAATATGGTTTATGGGATATTTCAAATAAGCTGCTAAAGCACGTGCTGTTTCGGCAGCGCGTCTTGCTTGGCTGGCAATTATCTGATCAGGTTTTACGTGGTGATTTAATAAAACAGTACTCATCAGTTTTATTTCATCCAAGCCTTGCGGGTGTAAGGGACGATCAAAATCGGCAAGAGCCGGATCGGTTTTATTGGCTTTGGCGTGACGCTGTAAAAAAAGTTGTTTCATGAAATCCCCCAAAATCCCCCCGACAGGGCTTTACAGCCATGTCGACCCCCTTTTTCAAAGGGGGTACAAATATGCTTTGCTTTATTTATGTAACAACACCTTTTTCAAAAGGGGTGAAATAAAAAGTTATAATATGCTAACATTACTCCGATGACAAAAGGGGCATTATGAAACAATATCTGACCTATCTTCGGCATGTGCTAGACAACGGTGTTGAAAAAACCGATCGTACGGGCACAGGTACACTCAGTGTGTTTGGTTATCAAATGCGCTTTGACTTACAGGCAGGGTTTCCCCTCGTTACCACCAAAAAATGTCATCTCAAGAGCATTATCCATGAATTGCTGTGGTTCTTGCGCGGCGATACTAACATTCGTTATTTAAAAGAACAGGG
>JAJNDI010000016.1 GCA_021156325.1 Gammaproteobacteria bacterium | reverse complement strand
GGCTTCGGCGTTGGCTTCGGCGTTGGCTTCGGCGTTGGCTTCGGCGTTGGCTTCGGCGTCGGGGTCGGTGTTGGTTTCGGCGTCGGGGTCGGTTTCGGTGTTGGCACCGGTGTCGGTTTCGGGGTCGGCTTCGGCGTTGGGGTCGGGGTCGGTTTGGGCGTCGGCGTTGGTGTCTCTGCTGATGTTGGAGTAGGTGTCGGTATCGGAGTAGAATTTACAAAAGAGCCTCGTATAAAGTATATGGGGCCTCTTATTCTTGAAATAGCAATGCCCATATTGCCAGCACGAGCCAAAAACATTCCAAACAGCAAATGATCATTAAAATCATTTATTTCTATACCGGCCAAACCAAACAATTCCCCTATGTCTGCTACTGAATAAAATAGAGTGTTTCTGGCCGCTCCCAATATTATATAGCTCCGGCCCTGATTACTATCTGGTGAAGAACGCCACGGTGCTGCCGTAAATATATCAGGAATATTATCTTCATTCATATAGCCTACATCTACAACCCTACCAAAACCGTCTCCTGTTTCTTCTCCTATAAAAATATTTCCTCCAGTAACATCAAGAGCTGAAAGCTCTACCACAACAAGATCTGTCACTATAGGGTACGTATCTGAAAATTTTTCGCAAAAAAGTTGATAAAGATAGCCAAGCTGTTTTACCCCGGAAATAGCTTGACGAGGAGCTCCTATAAGTAAGTTGGGAAACTCACCTCCAGTTGTTGCCCCAACGGCAAGAGAATAGCCTGCCCAGTCCTTAGATCTTGCTCCCTTAATAATAACTTTCGCATCCCCAATCTTTATATCCGCGGAGCCAGATTTATATTCCATCACGAAAATTTGACCTGCTTGATTTTTACCATCGACATTCGCATTATAAGCACCAATAATAACTTCTACTTTAGGTCCATTTATTACGTTGGCAAAAGCATGTGAACACTCAAGTCCGTAAAATGGAGCAATATCAATAATTCTCCATGCGCTCCCATCTGTTGTCCTGGTAATTTCTAAAACACTGGGAAACGGCGTTGCTCTTCCCCATATTACAACGCCAAAATTCATCCACGTAGCAATATAAAGATCATCTATGTTGTCTTCATTAAATTTTCCATACATAATGCGATGACCAAATCCATTACACGCTCCTCCGTTGTCTACAGCAAGAATAGCAGTAAACCCATTACCACCATTGAGTAATGAGAGATTTACAACGGAAGAATCCCACTGTTGATCATTAAAAACTACGTAAACTTTACCAAAACCAGGAGTATCATATTCATTCGTAACAGGATTGCGAAATCTTGGACATGTCGCACCAAAAGCAATTGCATGCTTACCTTCAGGGTTATTATTAAGGTTTCCCGCATCAGCAACCGTCTCTCCAACGTCATCTATATACTCTCTCGCTATTTCCATTCCCTCGAAAGTCATATCAGCAGAAGTAGGCACATCGACAGTTGCTGAAAGTCCCTGACTGATATTCAATAGAAATACTTGGCTATGCTCGCCCTCTAAATGCACTACAGGACTTCCTAGTATTAGACTAGTACCCACACCGTTGAAATTTTCAACACTACTGAGCGGATAAAGATATTGAGCACCTCCTGTGTCTGTTCCACTTAATTTGGAACCAGTTGTACCATCTAAATCACCAACATTGATACTGGAAGGCAACGATCGTGCCTGATTTTTGATGGCAGATATTTCTTCTCGTGAAATCTGCGAGCGAGCTTCTCGAGTAGTATTCGAAAGAGTAGAAACAAAAGCTCCTTTGTCTGTTTTTATTTCCTCTGCAGAGGCTAAATGACTAGAGGTTAGCGTCGGTGTTTGTACGGGAGTCAGACTTGAAGTAGCATTGAGAAGGAGTGATTCACTCGAGCTTGAGCTAGATGATTCTGATGTATCTCTGCGAGATCCGCTAAAAGGCAGGGCAGCAACCGGTAACATCAAAGTGGAAAAAACCCAACTTGCCGCCACAGTACCCAAACCTAAGACCCCAAACAAGCAAAGTGCTGTAAGCGTTTGAATGCCTCTTTCAAGAGTAGAAGGTTCCTGTTGATTATATTCGTTATAAAGTTCCTTAAAACTTTTAATTTCAATGAGCCAGTCTGCCAATGGACCGGTAACTTCCGGGTCTGGCGTCAGCTCAGTAGAAAGGATTTTTATTATATCTCGTCTTAGTTTTTCAAGTTGTTGGGGAGTTGCCGTCTCAGCTGCGCTTTTTCGAGCAGAACCTCCTGAGGTTTTTTGTTTGCTTTTCAGCTCTGAAACCATGTTACCCACAGTATTATTCTGCGAAATAGTGAGTGCAGCACTTTTAGCAGCATCATAAGATGATGCCGCATTGAGTGTATTTGATAATTGACTTGATGGTAATATTTCAGCATTTTTGCCTAACATAAAAATTTTCCTTGTCTTTTATACAAGCCGCAACAATAAAAAATAATAATAATTTTGGATTATAGGAGGGAATTTTTTATTAATTATTTAAATAATAATCGGGGTCTGGAGTAAAAACTTGGATTTTTAATCGTAAGAAAAAATGATTAGCGTCTTAGCTAATTCAGGTTAGTATTTTAATTCAAGATCCTCTGTAAAAGCAACAGCCGCTTTATTCTCACTCGAATTTCATGAGGCTTACAAAAATAACGAGATAACCTCATTCGCTATTGGCCTGCCACCGTCATTTGCTCGAGCAAAATAGAACCGGAATGAATCCGGCCTCGTTTATCCACATCAGATCCCACTGCAACCAGATTTAACCACAGATCCCGCAAATTGCCTGCAATAGTCACTTCGGCTACAGGATATTGAATTTCACCCTGCTCTACCCAAAAACCGACAGCGCCTTCTGAATAATCACCTGTCACTATATTCACGCCATGTCCAATTAATTCAGTAACCAGCAAACCACTTCCCATTTTTTGGCATAATTGCTGTAAGTTCAAATCACTGTGTGAAATAGCAAGATTATTCACACCGCCTGCATTGGCAGTGGACTGTAACCCTAATTTACGCGCACTGTAAGTTCCCAGAATATAAGAAACCAATTCGCCATTGCGGATAAAATCTTTAGCATAAGTCGCCACTCCATCTGAATCAAAAGGACGAGAGCCAATCGCTTTAGGTACATGCGGTGTTTCATGCAACGATACATGCTTTGCACAAACCACTTGATGCAGTTTATCCGATAAAAAACTGGCTTTGCGATATTGGCTAGTGCCGCCAATGGCCGACAGCAAATGCCGCAAAAATCCTGTTGCTAATTCAGCGTGTAAAATCACGGGGACTTTTCGGGTAGTTAGTGTTCGCGCATGCAAGCGTTTCACAGCCCGAGCAGCCGCTTCTCTGCCGACAATCAGTGGATCGGTCAAAAGCTTGGGATCACGCGATACCGTGTAGCTATAATCACGCTGCATATCTTCTTTTTCAGCGGCAAGCGGCATACAATTTAAACTATGATAAGAACTGGCATACATCCCTTTAAAGCCATGCGTATTCGTATAAAGATGTACCCCATTGCTCGTGGAAAGGCTTGTTCCATCGGAATTGGTGATGCGCTTATCGGTTTCGCGCGCTGCATTTTCACACTGAACTGCGATATCAACTGCATCGGCTACGCTTAAGTTCCACGGATGATACAGATCAAGCTCCGGGACAGTTTTCGCCATGTGGCTTTGGTCAGCTAAACCGGTGAAGGGATCAACTTCCGCATATTGCGCAAATTGGCAAGCCGCTGTGACGGCAGCTTCAATGGCTGCGGGACTTAAATCTGTTGTGGAAGCGGTTCCTTTACGCTTACCAAAATAGACGCTCACTGCAAACCCATTATCCCGCTGATGTTCGACAGTTTCCACTTCCCCCAAACGTACCGTTAAGGAAAAACCATTATCAACGCTCGCATCTACTTCAGCGCTCGTTGCCCCTAATTCAGCTGCTTTTTGTAACACGTGATCAGCTAAGGCAGATAAACGTGCCTCTATTTGTGATTTGTCATCCAATGCGGCTAAAGTGTCTGTTGAGGACATGATACCCCCTTGTTTATTATCGGCAGAATGTTACCATATTCTTTATGAAGATACCCCAAACATTGATTCAACATCCGAACTTCAAACATTTTTTTACCGTCAATCACCCTTTGGTATTGCATAAATTATCCATTCTGCGAGATAAAGATACCGATCAACAAGCTTTCCGTGACTTGGTTAAAGAAATTACTACCCTTCTGGTTTATGAAGTCACACGCCATTTAACGGTGGAAACAATAAGCGTTGAAACTCCCCTAAAGGTTATGAAATCGCCGCGTTTATCAGGTAAAACACCCGTGATTTTACCTATCTTGCGGGCAGGCCTTGGAATGGTCGATGGCTTTTTATCTTTAATGCCTACGGCCAAAGTAGGACATATTGGTTTATACCGCAATGAAAAAACATTAAAACCCGTTTTTTATTATTTCAAAATTCCTAAAGACAATGCGCAACGCTGCTATTATGTTTGCGATCCGATGCTGGCTACCGGCGGCTCTGCCGTAGAGGCTATTAACCGTCTGAAGCAAGAAGGGATCCGTGATATTACCTTCGTCTGTTTAGTGGCAGCCCCCGAAGGAGTGGAATGTCTGTGCCGGGCTCATCCCGATTTACCGATATACGCAGCCGCATTGGATGAAGGATTAAATGCAGACAGTTATATTGTTCCCGGCTTGGGAGATGCAGGCGATCGCCTGTTTGGGACTTCTTGAAATCCCCCCGCCCGCCTTTGCCTGACGGCAGGGGATTTGGGGGGGGGTATAAATAAGAAAAAGCCCCGTCTATAAAAAGACGAGGCTTTATCTATTCCCATAAGGCCTGGGTAAATTTAAATAATTACTGCCGCATCGGCAGTTTAAGAATGCGGCAACAGAAAAAACTATGCCACTGTACCGCTTGCATCGCTGAGGAAACAGAAGCCCCATTAATGGCTTGCGGAATATGGACAGACCGTACGGCAGGTTGGTGGTAAACAACCGAATTAGCCGGACTAAGAGCGTGATGAGATAAAAGTTCCATAGCAGTATCATCCTTGAGATAGAACTTACTCTACCTTCAAATTCCCTCTAGCACAATAGAATATCTTGTTGATAAGTTGTGAATATTTTGTTTATAAGCAGGAAAATCGCTAATTTCATCCTTTTCCATCAAACACCTATCTAACGGACTGATTTTGCAGAAAAAATACCTGCCGCATATCAAACCCCAAAAGAATCAATAACTTAGCGTAACCTACCTTCCATTCACCCCATGACTGATAAATGGACTAAACTTAGTGTGAGACCAAAAATTATTCGTCATCTGGCCACTAACAGGCGGGGTATATGCATGTTTCAGCGCTGGCGACACAAAGGTGCGAGCCTGATTGAAATTTTGATCTCACTGGTTGTGATATCAGTGGGCATGCTGGGTATTGCTGGATTACAAGTCACACAATTACGCCAAATTGTCCAGGTTAATACCGATTATAATGTGGGCTTAAGCGTCATTGACATCATGGATAGTATGCAAGCCAATCCTGAAGGTGTGGAAAATGGAGATTATAACAACATCACCTCATCTGCCGTGTCCTCTTATAAAATAACAAACTGTAACCTTATACCACTGAATAAGGGCTGTGGACATTTCGATACGGCAAACAACGATGCCCTACGCTGGTTAACGGCTATTGCTACGCTGCTGCCAGGCAGCACAGCCTCTATCAAGGCTCATGCCACCAAACCTAATACATTTACCATTGAAATTCAGTCGGCAAAAAGAAACAGCCCTTATACTTACGAGATCGCCTTATGATAAAGCGCATTGTTCTATCATCCTTTTCTTCGCTGAGCGCTTTTACGCTGATAGAATTATTGGTATCGCTTGTTTTAGCGAGTATTTTAGTGCTGGGATCACTCACGGTAGCGGCACGCACTCTGGTTGCTTACAATCGAGAAGCTCAAATTACCCAAATGAACGAAACAGCGCGTTTTGCCCTGGACTATATTGGCAACCGGATACGCGAATCCGGTTATTGGGGCTGTATGAAAAGCCTTGGCGTTTTACAAAACAAAAGCGGAGAAACTTATACTACTGAAATCAGCGGGGAGAGCTTTCCATCAGATGACGAATACAAGACTGATACCCTTACCTTATTAGGGACTGATTCCAAAGGTACCCCCGCGAGAGTCACTGCCGGTACAACTACGCAAATCACTGTTACAGACGGCTCTTCTTTCAAGCTTAATGACATTGTCCTCATTGCGGATTGTACTTCAGGCGATCTGGCAAAAATAACATCCATAACTGGCGGCAATGTCCTTAACTTTTCAAGCAGCACGCCTTTAAGCACTACCTATGGTCCAGCAGCTTTTGTCTATAAGGTAGAAAGCCGCATTTTCAATATTCAAGACGGCGCTAACGGCAGGCTGGCTTTATTTGAAACATCAACCGCATTTCCTAATGGTATCGAGCTCGTTGCTAATATCCAGCACATTAATATCTTGTATGGAGAAGATACAGATACTGACGGGGTCGCCAACTTTTATAGAAAAGCAGACAGTGTCGGCAATATGGATAACGTAGTTTCCCTGCGTATTGAAATTGTTGTCGCTTCAGAGAATGACAATATGGTATCCACTCGTATGACCTATACTTTTAATGGTCATAGCGTTATCGCATCTGATAATCGTTTATATAAAATTTACAGTACTACTATTTCGCGGCGCAATAAGGGTTCATGATGATTAAGATAAACCAAAAAATGACTCGTCAAAAAGGGGCTATACTCATCCTCTCTCTGATCCTGTTGTTAGTCTTAACGTTTGTAGCCGTTTCTTTTGGGCGAGTCTCGTCAACCGAGTTGCGCAGTTCCAGAAATTATAGTGAACGGCTGTCCATGCTGGTCATGGCTGAACAAGCGCTGCTAGAGGCTGAAAGCGACATCAGGGAGCTCACCAGCGTGAGTGGTTTATTGCCCCCTTTCTACTATACTTCCAGCATTACGAATCCTTTTGATCCCAAGGTCTGGGATACTGGGGTTGAAACCGCTGCAGACAAGCGTACCAAATACTACATTGAGGTCATACCTGTAGCAGGCGGAGGGCTTACCACCAGCACCTCAGTGAGTGAAGGGGGATACGGCGAAGATGCCACGCTCGCGCCAGGAACTCTTACCATTTTTAGAACCGTCGTTCGTGCAGTGAGCCCTGATAATACCGGTGTATTTATGATCGAAAGTTTTTATGAAAGAACATTTTGAGGTAATTAATGATGACAGCTTACTCATTTTCCCCATCCCTTAATACAACAACAAAAGTCGTATTATTGACTTTATTTTTATTCAGTATTATCGGTATACCGAGTCTTTACAGCAGTAATGCTTTTGCAGGCACAGGTGCAAAAGATGTAGCGTTTGATAGCACACCGCCGCAGGTTACCGTTACCAGCAAAATTCCGTTACTTGAGGTAATGTTCGATATTTCAAGCACGATGAACACTGCTACTATTAATGCTTCTAAAACAGCGACTACCAATATGATTAATAATATGAAATCTCAAAACTACACGGCCCTTTTAGGTATTTCGGCATTTGACAAAGACACTTATGGCAACGGGCTCAAACTCATCGTAGAGCCGGATTTTATTAATAAGGCAGATCATGTTACAAAACTGCAAAATGCGATAAGCCAATTAAAAGAAGGAGGCGGCACGCCGCTTGCGCGCGCCCATGTAGAATTTTTACATTATCTGGCAGGCATAACTCCCACAGGCATGACTTCCAGAAGGCTGACTTACAACCCTTACAACCCTATCCCAGGTACAGGTTTACCCAAAACAGGGTTAGCAGAAACTTTATTAACTTGTGCAGGACAAAGTAATGCGCCCAATCAGTGCAGGCCTTTTGTGGCTACGCTGAATTCCAGCAGAGCTATCACGGGGGCAACAGGAATTACATCTTCAAATATTAACACCCTAGCCAACGCGAAGTCTCCTTTCGATGAAAATACAAAATTTCCGAATGCTTCGTGCTTTGAACCGCATTTGATCTTATTTAACGATATTGATATCAAAAATGAAGGATTTCCTACCGCACTAAATACTCTTACGAGTGATGTCCCCGCTGAAGCATCGACGCAACAAACCCAGTTAGCCCGCTCTGCTCATTTCGGCGCGAATACTGATTTACGGCCGGATCTGGATGGTATACAAAACCTAATAACGCATTTTGTACTCTTTACCGATGAAACAACCTTTAATGCTAATACCTATATCAAAAATGTAGGATACTATGGCGGGGGAGGTCATTATCGTGCAACAACAGAGGATGGGACCACTTTAACCAGAATATTTAATGATATTATTTCTAAAATCGCACTGCCTCAACAAGAAGGCAAAGCCGGCACGCCCGTTTTTGCCAGTCAAACCGCTTCAGATAACAATAAGATTTGTTACAGTACTTATAATGCAACAAATTGGTCTGGCGATGTAGAATGTTACTCCTTTGATAAAAACGGTAAGATTGGATCAGCTTCTCCCCCGACTACTCCTCCGACACCTCCCGCACCACTCTGGTCAGCAGCTCAACAGCTTAAGAATATGACGAAATCCGATCGCGTTATGCTCACTTACGAAGCCACCAAAGGGACTACTGCTTTAAATACCGCTGGGACTGCCGCCAGCCCAACTCCCAATTATGTTTTAAGAAACCTGAGTGGTACCGGCTTTAGAACTTTACCTCCCGTTGCGGATATCCTGGATGCCAAGATGGATTATATCGGTGAACCCCTTGGCAATTGGGATGTGGCTCTTAAAAACAGCTTGTCCACTTTAGCCACTGCCTATAAAACTTTTAAAGCGGATCAAAATGCAAAAACACCCATGGTGTGTGCTGGCAGCGAGAGTCCGTTAAGACAATGTTTTGATGCAACCACTGGCAAGGAAGTGTTTGCTTATTTGCCCAGCGGCACAACACGGGTAGATCAATACGTTAAACCCGGCTATATACATCAAGCTTACAATTCAGGACCCAGTGTTGTTGAAGATACCGTCATTACTATCGGTACTAGTGCTTCCTGGAAAACAATATATCTTTTTTGCGGCGGGCGTTCACCTGATAAACAATGTACCGCATTGGACGTCACATCGCGCTCTTTCAGTAACACCCCTTCCTCTAGTACCGTTAACGTATTATGGGAAGCGACCAACTGGACAACCAGCGGGAACATTTTATACAATAACGATGCAACCAAACCAGCCATTGGTAATATTCTTACAACACCTGCCATTATCCTGCACAAAAATGGGGTAGATGATGGTACTGTCAAATCATTTTCCTTATTACCGAATGGATATAATTCAAAGGCTGATGGCGCCTGTTTAATTGTGATTGATAACAAACCCAGGACAAGCTGGACAGCAGCAGACTACCGTGTCATTTGCGATACAACTGTTGGACAAGCCGATGATGCCGCCACCAGTGTGCGAGCAGTTGATGTCGATGGTGTCGATCTGGCAGATTATGCTTACCTGACCACTGCTAAAGGGCGCATATTGCGAGTTGATTTAGCCGGTGCGTTTACGGGCACTGACTGGAAAATGAAAGTCGTTGCTGACTTAGGCCTCCCTATCAATGCAAAAGCATTAGTCATCAAACCTTCGGCTTCAGCAAAAGGGCTTGTCAATACCGATAAGCCGAATTTGCTGGTGCTGGTGGGAACAGGACGATTTTTGGTAAACACAGATAGAATTGATACGACATCGCAATACTTTGTCAGCCTGCTGGACAAAAATGACTCTACTATTACCCTCGAGGATCTGGTAGACCAATCTTTAAAGGCAGAATCGGGCGGCTATCTTTCATTAAGCGGTAATAATGTAGATTACTCATCAACCCTGAGTACAGGCAAAAAGGTTGCTGGCGCAAAAATTCAGTTAACGGGTGGAAACCGGGTATTAATGCCCGCTCAATTATACGGCGATGTCGTTGTTTTCAATACGATCACTCCAGGCCAGTTTTCCAGCGGCTCAACCTGTGCCGTCACAGCGCCAAATAGCAGCCTGATAATAGCGGATGCTACGAAATTGAGTTCGCCTGCTAATCCTGTTATCGATATCACGGGCGAGGGCATTATTGATGACGATGATAAGATACTCGTTAACGGTAATAAAGAAGCAGCGGCGGGTCGAGTATTTACCGGGATCGGTTTAATGGCAACGCCTCGGATTATTGGTGATGTCTTGATTGAAAACCCCGATTCAACAGAAGACTCTATCATTATAAAACTGGGTACTTCGTCTACTTCAGCCTCCAGCCGGCGTTCCTGGCAAGAATTGCGGCAATAAGGGGATTCGAACACCGCGGGATTTGATATACTCCCCTTCCAGCCCCTTTTTTAAGGGGCGTCCGCCGCAGCACGCTCCGGTGGTTGAAGCGGAACGGGGAGATTTTTTCGTGTCAAATTTAATTCCACGCTCTTTTATCGATGATTTATTATTGCGCACCGATATTATCGATGTCATCGGTGACAGGATCAGGCTTCGCAAAGCAGGTAAAAACTATACAGCCCTCTGCCCTTTCCATCAGGAAAAAACCGCTTCTTTTAATGTAAGCCCGGACAAACAGTTTTATCACTGTTTTGGCTGCGGAAAAAGCGGCAATGCCATCGGGTTTTTAATAGACTATGAGCAGCTCACCTTTGTAGAAGCGGTTGAAAACCTCGCCCAGCGTGTTGGCTTAGCATTACCTGCCCAAAGTGTTCGCGCACAAAAACAATCCCCTCAAGATAACTCTATTTATGATGTATTAACCGATGTTGCCTCATTTTATCAAAGTCAATTAGAAAATCATCCTAAAGCTTCTCTTGTCAAAAATTATCTGAAAAACCGCGGCATCAGCGCTTCAGTAATTTCCACCTTTCAATTAGGCTTTGCCCCCCCGGGCTGGGAAAATGTCCTGCAATATGCAACGAACAAAGGATATAGCCTAAAACAGCTAGTAGAGGCTGGGGTAATTATCGAGAAAGAAGATGGCAAACGCTATGATCGCTTTCGTGACAGAGTGATGTTCCCCATTCGCGATCATCGCGGCCGCACTATTGCCTTTGGGGGACGGGTGTTGGATGACAGCACGCCCAAATATTTAAACTCACCGGAAACAGCTGTTTTTCACAAAAGCACCGAGCTTTATGGTTTATTTGAAGCCCGTCAGGCTTACAGTAATTTACATTCTGTTATTTTGGTTGAAGGTTATATGGATGTCATAGGGCTTTATCAACATGGCATAAAATGCGGTGTTGCAACCTTGGGCACAGCGGTCAGTCCCACCCACTTTCAGCGTTTGTTTCGCTATACTGACAGAGTTATTTGTTGTTTTGATGGTGACAACGCAGGCCGTCAAGCCGCTTGGCGGGCATTGGAAGCGAGTCTTCCTTGTCTTAATGCCACGCATTCCGTCTCTTTCTTATTATTGCCAGAAAAAGAAGACCCCGACAGTTTAATCGCCAAAGAAGGTAAAGAAGCGTTTGTAAATCGTTTGCAAAGAACGGTGTCTTTATCCGATTTCTTATTGACACAATTATCTTCCCAACATCCTGTTAACAGTATTGATGGCAGAGCGCGCTTTTTACAAGCGGTGAATCCATTCTTAACAAAATTGAATGACGCGGTTTTACGAACTATGTTAGTGGAAAAAATCGCTGAACTTTGTCGTATGAATTCAGCAGATCTTGAACAATTACTCACTACTTTAGGAAAAGCCCCGACTCATCAATCTTATTCAACAATGATAAAACCGGCAGGCCGACTAACGCCTATGCGGTTAGCGATCAGTTTATTATTGCAATATCCTCATTGTGCCAAATCGGTTTCCGCTGAAGAAGTGAATATCATTACACAATGGGAGATGCCAGGAATTGCCGTCTTATCGAAACTCTTAACGTTATTACACCAAAATCCTCAGCTCACAACGGCTGCTTTATTGGAGCATTGGCGTGAAGAGAATAATATTGCTTATTTACATCAGTTGGCGAGTTGGCCACTGACACTGCCCACAGACGGGGTTGCAGAAGAATTTACCGGGACTTTGCATCGGATTAAACAATTGGCCTTTGAAAAACAAATTGATTTCCTCCTTGAAAAAGCAAAACAGCACGCTTTATCTTCAGAAGAACGCTCCCAATTGCAGATGCTTTTAAAGCAGCAAGCCCAAGAACAAGCTGTGTAATTGTTCGCCTGTGTCCGGCAGCGCTTCGCGCCCCCATAATAATTTTTACCTTCAAAAACAAATCGTTACGAAGCTCCTTGATTAACCTCGAGGGGCATCTTCAGCGTAGACGGGAAGTAAAATTTACGGTACAATTTAGAGTTAAGGTTACCACAAACCCATTATTATCTAGGTAAAACGCAATGAGTCAACAATTTGACCTTGATCAAGATCGCCATTCCAAGATCCGCCGTCTGATTGCGATTGGACAAAAGCGCGGTTATTTATACTACCCTGAAATCTACGAAGTTTTACCCGATGACACTGATCCGGAACGGATTGAAGAAATCGTCAGCAATTTAGTTAACATTGGTATTGAGTTAAAAGAAGGTAATCCTGAAGAAGATGTCTTATTAGCCGATGATGAGGAAGAAAGCGGTGACAGCGGCGATATCGAAGAAGAAGATGTTGAAGAAGTTGCTGAAGCGCTAGTTACATTAACTACCGATGCCGAACTAGGCCGTACCACCCATTCGTCAAGTGGTGATGACTTTAGCGGATTATTCGGTTGTCAGTGTAGAGTTATTGAAATATTACGATCGAGTTTCTGAAGGCACCATGCGTCTTAATGAAATCATCTCGGGTTTTGCCGAAGATGAAGAAGATGTGGCTGCTGCTAACATTGGATCTGCGCTGCATGAAGAAAGTACAGAAGATTTGGTTGAAGCAGTTGCTATCCCTGATGATGATGAAGGGGGTGAAAGCACTGAGGATAGTGAAGAAGGCGACTCAGGTCCTGATCCTGAACAGGCTGCTGCTTATTTTAGCGATTTGCGCAAGCAATTAGACAAAACATTAGCAGCCGAAAAAAAGCATGGACGTGAGCACCGTAATGTCAAAAAAGAATTGGCTAAATTATCAGAGATCTTTGTACGTGCCAAACTAACACCGCGTCAATTGGACAGATTGGTTTCCAAGATGCGTTCTTTATTATCACGCATTCGCAAACAAGAACATCTTATTATGGATATCTGCGTAAAGCAGGCAAAGATGCCGCGCAAAGTTTTTATTACCAGTTTTAAAGATCATGAAGTTGATGAAAAGTGGCTGCCTTCTTTATTAAAACATAAAGACGCTTATAGTCACGCTTTAAAACAATTTGAGCCGGATATTTTACGCGCACAGCGCAAGTTACGTGAAATTGAAACAGGTTCTGGGCTGACTATTGCGGAGATCCGTGAATTTAACAAGCGGATGTCACTTGGTGAAGCCAAAGCACGTCGTGCAAAGAAAGAAATGGTAGAAGCCAATTTACGCTTAGTGATTTCCATTGCGAAGAAATACACTAACCGAGGTTTGCAATTCCTGGATTTGATTCAAGAAGGCAATATTGGCTTGATGAAAGCGGTTGACAAATTTGAATATCGCCGCGGTTACAAGTTTTCAACTTATGCAACCTGGTGGATCCGTCAAGCAATTACGCGTTCGATTGCTGATCAAGCACGCACCATCCGCATTCCGGTACACATGATTGAAACGATTAATAAGTTAAATCGAATCATGCGTCAAATGATTCAAGAAACGGGTATTGAGCCGTCACCGGAAGAACTAGCCATTAAAATTGGACTGCCGGAAGACAAGGTTCGCAAAGTCTTGAAGATTGCAAAAGAACCTATTTCCATGGCCACGCCGATTGGTGATGATGATGATTCCAGCTTAGGCGATTTTATTGAAGATGTGAATGCATTATCCCCTTCCGATACAGCGGTGAATGAGCGTTTGCGTGAAGTGGTAAAAGAAGTCTTATCAACCTTGACGCCGCGCGAAGCAAAGGTATTGCGCATGCGTTTTGGTATTGATATGAATACCGATCATACGTTAGAAGAAGTGGGTAAACAATTTGATGTGACGCGCGAGCGTATTCGTCAGATTGAAGCAAAGGCGCTGCGCAAATTGCGCCATCCTAGCCGCTCAGAGCGCCTTGGAAGCTTCCTGGATCAAGAAGAAGAACAATCATAAGAGGTTTTCAACACGCTTGCGGGCAAAAAGCCAACTGTAATTAATTCGGGCCCATAGCTCAGTTGGGTGAGATGGAAATAGAAAAAGCGAAAGCTTTTTCCCATCGAACGCCCGAAGGCAGGAGCCGTAGGGCCGGCTTTTCTTGTGACGCAGGATGGCGTCACAAGAAAAGGAGCAGAGGACATCGCTTGTGTGCGATAACCAACGACGTAGACTACGGTGGTTTTTTGAAAAGAGAGAGTCATTTTATAAATGTAGTTAATTCGGGCCCATAGCTCAGTTGGGTGAGATGGAAATAGAAAAAGCGAAAGCTTTTTCCCATCGAACGCCCGAAGGCAGGAGCCGTAGGGCTGGCTTTTCTTGTGACGCAGGATGGTGTCACAAGAAAAGGAGCAGAGGACATCGCTTGTGGGCGATAACCAACGACATAGACTACGGTGGTTTTTTGAAAAAAGAGAGTCATTTTATAAATGTAGTTAATTCGGGCCCATAGCTCAGTTGGTTAGAGCAGAGGACTCATAATCCTTTGGTCCTAGGTTCAAGTCCTAGTGGGCCCACCAATCAAAATTTAGAAATTCAATAAATTATAGATGCTTCTTTTATATTCCCCCTATTCAAAATTCAGGTATCGGGACTTTTGCGGATTTTAGCACCTAAAATAGAACGATAAGTAATGGTAATGAGAAATGCTGCTAGAACAGCTACTGCAGGAAATGCACTAGCATCGTGTACACCGAATTTATCAATGAGAATACCACAAACCCAACTTCCGATTGCCATTCCAGAGATCATTGCAGTCACCACAAGGCTTAACCCCTCGTTTAATGATTCAGCCGGTAATACTTGCTTTATGAGGATCTGCCCAGCAATAGAGGTTGGTGCAATTAACAAGCCAGCAAAAAACAATGCAAGAACCAATGAAACTAAATTTATCGCTAATGCAAATGGTACTAAGGCCAACACTACCAATCCACGACACCGAATCCAAAGTGAAGGAGGAGACAAGTTGAACGTGCACGCACCATACCAAAAACCAGCAATCATACTAGCAAATGAAAGTACTGCCATAAAAAATCCTGTTAGCGTTCGGGAACTTAAATTAGCCGCATGTGCAACAACGCTAACTTCCAGCGCACCGGCACTGATACCAATAAATAGAGTGGTTATAAAAATGACCCATAACCCTGGGATAATCAATGCTGATGCATGCTTCTCATGTGTTGAGTTAATTGTAGGTTCAGTGCTTCGTTGCAACGCAAGAGAGATTGCACCACAGACATACAAAACAAGACAGGCAGCAAGCCCCACCAGAGGATGAACCAATGTACATAATAAGGTAACAAGCAGTGGAGCTGAAATAAATACCAGCTCATCAACAATAGATTCAAATGCATATGCGGATTGCAACATTTTTTCTTGTTGTATTAGATCGAACGCTTGTATAACATGAACCCACCTCGTTCGTGCCATAGTGCCAGTGGATATACGCGAAGCACCAGAGATAACGCCCGCTGCACACATAATAAGTAATGGTGCATCAGACATCATACTCAGAATTAAAGCAAGTGTCCCCAGCAGATTGCACACAGCATAAATAGAAAGAAGCCGGCACTGACCATATCGATCACCCAAATGACCACTAAAAGGTGAACCAAACGCCATACCAACCATGGTAGCAGCAGCTACGATACCTGCAGTCGCATAACATCCTGTAAATAGGGAAATAGGCAATATGATTGCAAGACCCATCATACCCGCAGGTAATCGACCCATAAGTGCGGCTATACTAAACTTGGTCGCACCAGGAATAGCGAATAACTTCCAGTAAAATTTAATCATGTTATGCTTTCCGCCGAATGTTAAGACCATGTTCCTAAGGTAAATCGGTTGTTGTTCTCACATCAATAAAACCTATCTGTTTTCCACATAGCTTACCTTAAGATGTTGATAAAAAAGCAGTTTTATGCAACCCGTTAATTTTGTTTAATTTTATTTATTTCTTCTGTATACTTCATCCTAATAATTTTAGACATATAATAAATCACAAGGGGAACCATCATGTTTGGGAAAGTACCTAACAGTCATTCGGCAGAAAAAAAAGAGTTAACAGAAGACTTGAAAGAATTCTTAGAGGGTAATTTCTCATCTGATGATGACCTATTCGGCTGCGGCCTATCTGATCAAGAAATATCTTCCGATGCAGAAGAAAAATCGGATAAAGAAGCCAAAGCAAGTGTGGATGAAGAAAGCAGCGTTGAAATCAATGTAGATGAATTAACTTGGAATCAAGTTTTTGAACTATATCCTCATCTTTATGCCAAATGCCAAATCTTCATTGAATCATGTTTAGAAGATCTATTAAACAGCACTAAACATCTTATATCACAAGATCCAAAAGATTTAAAAAACAACTTCCGCAATGCAAAAACTTCTTCTCTTTTTAACTTCGGAAGAAAAGCGCTTTTTAAAATCGCCTTTGGAGACATCCTTTTAGACAGTATACGTTATTGCATACAAGAAGAAGTTAGCGTAAATGAAAATGAGATTTTTAATAAAGCAATAGCGCTCTTCACACCAGAAATAGAAGCCGGGAATTATTTTAACATCGTTGCCGGCTATGTATATAAAGAATGCGAAGCTGCGGTTGACAATTTCTTTGTCAACTTACAGAAACCGGATCTTGAATACAGTTTTTCAAAGACGTTTATGTACAGCAAAAAACTGTTTCAGTTATTCTTGCATGACAAAATACTTGATCTTCTTATCAATTTTGATATGTATCATATACTATCTGGAGATACTGTCTCCGGGCAAAATTCTTTCTTGGAAAACCCTTTGTTCGGGCCACAGCGCATTTCAGCCGCAGATATAAGATTACCTGAAAACTTGCAAAATAAACAAAAGATAGATGATTTTGTTTCAGCCTGCTATCAAAAATTTTTGGAAGGCCATAAAACCCTGGAGATTATTTTACAAGAACAATCAGCTAAAAGCTTAGAATATCTTATTGATTTGTCAGAAAGTGAAATTTTACTACCACCTGATCGGTTCATTCTTAGTTACCAATCAAAAAAATATGATATAAAAGAAGCCATGAAGGATCTCAGAGAGAATAAAAATAATGAAAAAGTACTGAATGAATTCAAGCTGTTTATAAAAGAACGTGTTGCTTATTATACAAGAAAAATAGCAAAAGATTTCCCTTTGGATCCAAAATATCTAACAATTGATACAGCCCATGAAAAAGTATTTAAAGAACATATGAAATCTATTTCAGGATTCTTATTTCAAATGGCAATACTTTTTTTCTCAGAAAAAGATTATCTGGAAGATACTCATTTAGGAAGAAGCTTTTATAACCATTTATCAGTCCACACCAGAGCATGCTCTTTTCTATCTATTCTTAAGGCAAGCATAACACACTCAGATTATGAATATATAGCAACGGTTATAGAAGAAGCACAAGCAACCAGAAAACGACCTTTCTATGGTAGCGAAACAACAGCTAATCAAGACCATCCACAGTACGAACCTCCTGCTAAATATAGACGGATAGATGAAAGTCCTTCTATGGTTGATTTTCTGTCGAAAGTTTCTGTTACCAATACAAAAGCTCCCGCTTTTGTAAACTCCACCCTCAATGCAGAGCCAACTACTCCACCACCTCACCCATAATGAAATAAGATAACCCACTCTCTCTAGGTAATACGGCAGCAGCCTAACATTACCCAGGGAGATGGTTATTTTTTGTTCGTAAAAAAATTTATTGTTAATCCATATCAAAATTTGTCAAAATTTCCTTTGTCATTAAAAAAAGGAGAAAAAATGATGGGTCATTTGGCAACATTGCGCGAACAATTAACGTCTATAGAGGAAACCATGACGATTTTAGAAAACAGGATAAAAGAGTACCAAAAAGCTATAGAAGATTACCATAACAAGCTCTATTCTTTAGCAACCGAAATTGATCTGTGGGAAAAAAATAAAAGCGGTTTTTTGGAAGATCTAGCAGGTTGCGACAGGATCTCACAGGTTTTCTTAGAAAAAGAGCGCGACTACTTAAGATTCCTGCGTATTCTCCATCCCGAAATACGTCACGCTGGCACGAAGCGTAAGCGAGAAGAATGTGAAAGAGAAATACAGGATGATTTTAAGGTATATCGTAAAAATTTAATGCCTCTTTATGAAAAAAAACTTCAAATGGAAAAAACGGCTTTAGAAGGCTATGAAGCGTGTGAAGATAAAATAAACGCAAAACGTTTAGTATCTATTAGAACAAGGGCAGAAAAGCAGGCAAAAGAAAAAGCATTGATTCGTAGTAAAGAAAGGTTGGTGGAATTAAAGTTACGCTACGAAGAAAAACTGGCTGAATACCGTGATATTCAAAAAGCCATTCCACTTGCTGAAGCAGTCCTCGAAACTATGGGCTCTCTACCAGAGTCAGTGCCAAATACAGCTAATATGGGACCTCGGGCTTAAAAATAACTGGCTCGCAAGAACATGCACTTTTGAATGTAAAAAGCGGGACTTTTTTTGATAAAATATCCCGCTTTATTCTAACTTAACAATTAGATTATAAACTCAAAAAACGTAATATCATTGCATCAACTTGATCAGGCACTTCAAGGGTTGCCCAATATTTTGATGCAACCACCCTGGCTAGCATTATCTTTTGATTGTGCTTTTTTAAGGTTTCTTCATTACATAAAGAAGCATCCGTGAATAAGCATAAAACGCTTTCTGGTAAAGCAGACATTCGTTTCACACCATAGAGTTGATCCCACACCAACAAATCAGAATATACTGCTTTCATCGTTTCATGCGGCGTTTTTTTAAAAACGTTGTATGCTTTTTCTCTTACCTGATCGGATGCTTTTATAAAAGAATGATTCACCAGATCTTTAGCATACGATTCCGGACTAAGACGACCTAATTCGTTGAGATGCTTGCTAATCAACTTCTTGATTTCGTCTGAAAGCAATACAGGAGGATCAATCATCACTATCTTATCGACAATATCTGGATACTGATAAAAAAACTCAACTGCCACATTTGCCCCATAATTTAAGCCAATTAGTGTGATTTTATTCATCTTAAGTTCTTGACATAATTGACGTATATGCTGAGCATAAGCATGAATTGTTAAAAAATCAGGTATGGGCTTGGTACTATTACCATGTCCTAAGAAATCGACCGCCGTTACTCGGTAGTATGGTGATAAAGTTTCAATTTGTGGAAATAAAAAAGTGTGATCGCCGCCTGCATTGTGTAAGAGGATAACCTCTGCACCCGTTATTCCACTTTGATGGTAATACATTTTATGAGAAGCAATATCAATATAAGACATGGTCTTAAAATCCAAATATATCTGGCTTGATTATAGCAATTAATCTCTGCTATCTTAAGCTACCACCTTTTTGGAGTATATATCCCCTTATGCAAGTTCCTCTCAGCTTTTTTAATCAAGATGCTCAAACCCTTGCAAAAGCCTTGTTAGGTAAAGTTTTGATGGTAAAACACAGTGATCAGTGGCTCCAAGCGAGGATCATTGAAACAGAAGCTTATTATTTAGAAGATAAAGCAAGCCATGCTTCGTTAGGGTATACTGAAAAGCGCAAAGCCCTTTTTATGGCTGCAGGTACTATTTATATGTATCATTCCCGTGCCGGAGCTTCATTGAATGTCAGTGCAAAAGGCGATGGGAATGCCGTATTAATTAAATCAGCCGTTCCTTATGAGGAGGAGCTCGAAGAAAGAGCGCGTCAAACGATGCTTTCTATGATGCACGCACTGAATCCAAAAAAAAATGGACAACAACGTCCTGTTGAGCGTTTATGCAGCGGCCAAGCTCTTTTATGTCGAAGCTTGGGACTAAAGATCTCCGACTGGGATGCAAAACAATTTGATCCCCATCGCTTTTATATACGAGATGTAAACTATGCACCTCAAAATATCATCGTAACAACACGGCTAGGCATTGCATCTGACAGAGATCCGCATCTACTCTACCGCTTCATCGATAGCGCTTTTGCAGCCTGCTGCACAAAGAAACCTAAGTCTATGGCTATTTAAATATTACAATTAAAATAAGCGTCAGGATACGCCTCATTTTTTAGCGTAAAATGCCACCATTCGGGGTTATAAGGTACAAATCCCTGTTTTTCCATCAAGGCTTTTAACAATTGCCGATGGTAATAAGCGACTAAAGGAATATCATGATTGTTTTGATGGGATCTCTCATCCATACAATCATAGCCCGTACCCATATCAATACTATTATCATGAAAGCGATGCGCATAATCGTTAAAACAAGCTTGCAAAGGAGTGTCTTGAGTAAATTGCGCTTGTTTATATAAAGGTAAAGCGACAATGGTTAAATCAACTGTGCTGCCGCGCGTATGTCCAGATTTGGCTGCAACATATCCTAATTTGAAAAAGTTCTGTTTATCGATGTCAGGGTAAAATTCTGCTTTCATGCGATGTTGGCTCGGATCACGACTCCAGCTAATGAAATCATCTACCGCTTTTTGCGGACGGTAACAATCATATACTTTCAAACCTAAACCCGATTGACGCAATTCACGCTGTACCGCTTGTAATGCAAGGGCTGTCTTTCGAGTCAGCATACAATTGGCCGTTTCATATCCCTGAATAGGACGCCCTACAAAATTGTGATTGCCTGCATAACGTATATCTTGCTGAATGGTAGGATCAATCTTTTTTAAAGAAACAAAATCGGCAGGTAAACACGTGGATGCAGCAGCTTGAGCACTTTGTACAATACAATAAAACCCGATTGCACAGACTAACTTTATACATAGATCTTTCTTCATCTAAAAATCCTCCCTGTTATGTATGTTTATTATTCACACCTTAAAAACACTAATAGTGTACGGCTGCATATCCTTCAAAGTCAAAGTTCAAAATGTGGTCAATATTGGGCTTATTTTAACCAAAATGACATTTTTACCTTGAATTTTAATGATGCTATCACTAAAATTCAAGGTAGGGGTCTATATGAATTACAGCTATCGATACCGTTGTCTATCAAAGCGGCTAACCCAGCTATTTGCTCACTTCCCTTGTGTGATCGTAACAGGCGCCCGACAAGTTGGAAAAAGTACCCTGCTCACCCATTTATTTCCAGAAGCAACCCACATTTTGCTAGACCCTGTACAAGACATACAAAATCTTCGCCGTGATCCCGATCTTTTTCTCAAAAATTGCCAATTTCCCGTTATTTTTGATGAAATACAATATGCACCAGAGTTAGTTCCTGCTCTGAAAAGAAAAATCGATAAAAATAAACAGCCTGGACAATTTCTCTTAACCGGCTCCCAACAATGGGGTGTTTTAAACACTATTTCAGAAAGCCTTGCAGGCCGTGCCATCATTGTCACATTAGACGGCTTTTCATTGACTGAAACAGCCAATATAAATATCAATCAACCATGGCTTGCCCAGTGGTTAAGTGATCCTGATCAATGGCTTGCACAACCGCTTCAGCGTTTAGCTTTGCCTTGCCCGCTTTATGAAACCCTTTGGCGCGGCACGCTGCCCGAAGCAGTTTTTCTCCCTAAAGAACTCATTGCTGATTTTCATGCTTCTTATCAACGTACCTATATTGAACGTGATATTCGTTTGTTAGCCAACGTTGGTGATTTGGCACAATTTGGACGCTTCGTTCGTCTTGTCGCCGCACTCACTGCACAAGAAGTTAATTATAGCCAATTAGGACGTGATATTGGTATTAGTCCTCAAACTGCAAAACGTTGGTTAACCACTTTATTGCAAACATTTGAATGGTTTGAAATACCGGCTTTTTCTAATAATCTCGTTAAACGGATCAGTGAAAAACCCAAGGGTTATTTCATGGACACAGGTCAAGTGTGTTATTCACAAATGATTTCAAGCCCCGAAGCCATCAGCGCACATCCGTTGTGGGGAGCATTATTTGAAAATGCGGTTGTCAGCGAATTACGCAAACAAGCTAATCTCATTACGACACCGCCGCAATTTCATCATTGGCGGTTACATAGCGGGGCTGAAGTGGATTTGATTCTTGAACGCGATGGAAAATTCTACCCTATAGAAATTAAAGCTAAAAGTAAAATTACTACTGCTGATGCCAGAAACATCAATACTTTTCGTAATTTGTACCCTCATCTGAATATACAAAAAGGATTAATCATAGCACCTTCTGACACCAGATATGCTGTCACTGAAAATGATTGGGTTATTCCATGGGATTGCTTTTAAAAAGGGGGGATTACTCCGTATGTTTGCTCATTTCAGAGCCGTCCTTTTTGTTCAACAAAAGAAAAGCAAAAGATGCCAAGATTGTCAGGACGCCAAGCACCACAAAAGTTTGGTGAAAAACATGCACTTCAATGTCAAAACCATGTTTATCAATACCCAGTAAATACTGTAGGATAATAGCAGAAATAGCAATACCAAAGCTCATCGAAATTTGTTGAGCAGCACTGGCAATGCTTGTTCCTGCGCTGAGGTTTTCATCCGTTAAATCAGCATAAACCAAGGCATTCATACAACTGAATTGCATTGATGTAAATAAGCCATGAATAAAAAGAATGATTATTACACCATATAACGGTATTTCAGCGTCAATTAAAATAAAAGATATAATAGAAATTCCCAATAAGAATGTATTGGCAATTAACAAATGCTTAAAGCCAAACCATTTTAAACTCTGATTTACCCCTGTTTTCATGATTAACATTCCCATCGCATAAGGGAGCAATAAAAATCCTGAAGACATAGCCGTCTTTCCAAGCCCCAATTGGAAGAAAAGCGGTAACACAAAAGGCATGCCTCCTATCGCTGAGCGGCTCAAGAAACTCCCCAATACCGTTATGCGAAATGTCCTGATTTTAAATACTGTAAAATCCAGAAAAGGATGTTGAATATAATGTGATCGGATAAAATAAATAAGAAAAGCAAAAAAAGATACTGATATAATACCTATAAGAATGTCTTTATTTAAATTGCTTTCTCCAATAGATTGAAAAGCAAAAACAAAACTCGCAAGTCCTATACCAAACAATATAAAGCCTGGAAAATCCAATTGGTTGACTTTAGCCGCAACATGATTTTTAAGCACAATTAAAGAAAAAATGATCCCCGCTATTCCAAAAGGCACATTAACCATAAATATCCATCGCCAGCTTACATAAGAAACGATAACACCGCCTAAAACAGGCCCTAACACTGGGCCTATCAATGAAACCATGTTGGTATAACCCATAACTCTGACCATTTCCGCTTTAGGAAATGTTTTCAATAGTATCAACCGGCTCATCGGCATCATCAAAGCGCCGCCAATACCTTGAATAACTCTTGATAAAACCAATATCCATAAATTGTTAGCCAATCCGCACAGTAATGACCCGAGCGTAAAAACAAACAGCGCTGCAATAAATACGTTTTTAGTGCCAAACCGATCTGCAATCCAGCCGCTGATCGGTATAAAAATCGAAACGCTTAATAAATAACTGGTTAAAGCCGCTTTAAGACTGATGGGATCAACTTCCAGATTGCTGGCTATTTGTGGAATAGCCGTAGTCATGATCGTTGTATCCAATGATGTCATGAAGAGCCCAAACGCAATCACAAAAGGAATATATTTTTTCATTATTTTCGACCCTGATTTTAATCTTTTTTTCTGATTATATGGCCATTAAAATAGACAAAAGCGTAATATTTAAAATAGAAAAGGCAAACATTTTTCGAGCCCAACCTCTATCATCTGTATTAAAAAATCCCCACATACTGAGAGCAATCCAGATAATGCCCAGCAAAATAGCGCCGATGAGATAAACGCTGCTTGTTACGCCCAGGATGGGTAAAAGCAAAGTTGCTATAACAAATAACACTGTAAATATCAGCATATTAAACTTCGTATAACGCAAGCTTCTTTTAAGCGGCAAAACGGGAATATTGGCCTTCGCATAATCATCTTTGTAACAAATGGCAATAGCAAAAAAGTGCGGCATTTGCCAGCAAAATAAAAGTAAAAATAATACTAAAGCGACCAGATCGAGCCGATTAGCAAGTGCTGTATAACCGATTACCGGGGGAACTGCGCCTGATATGGCGCCTATTATCGTGCCAAATACACTGCTTCGTTTAAACCACAGGGTATAAGCGCCGGCATAGGTTACTAATCCCGCTAAAGCAATCAGCGTTGTTAAACCATTCGTACCAACATATAAGATAATAAAACCCAGCAACCCCAATAAAATGGCATAACCCAGTGTTATTTTAATAGGAAGTTTGTCACACGCTAATAAGCGGTTTTTAGTCCTGTCCATTAGCCTGTCGATATCCCGATCAAAACAATTATTCAAGACACAGCCGCAGGCGATGATTCCTGTCATGCCAAGAAGGCTTGATAAAAAACTGAAGAAGGCAAAACCGTAAATATGGGCTGCAAGAAAATACCCGCCGCAGAGGGTGACGATATTACCAAAGATGATACCTGGCTTAATAATAGACAAATATTTCATGAGAAATCCCCGCTCCACCGGGACATGCCCTCTACCGCAGAAAAGAGAGAGCTAAAGCAAGCAGTTGTTCAGTAAGGAAATCTTAATTATGGATAAAATCAACCCATTTTCATTGCATTCATGCCCATATTGGCATAGAGGTTGTACATAATCCAGAGAGTTCCTGCTACCAAAATGAGTACAACAATAGCCGTAAAGGCAAAGGCAATTAAATTCCAACGTGATTTGGAATGAAAATTTAAATGCAGAAAATAAACCAGTTGAATGAATAATTGCACAAGAGCGAGGCTCGCTATGGCAATGAAAGATCCCTGAGGAGAGAACAGATGAAAGCCTGTTATACCAAAGGCAATCAGGGTCAATGCTACGGAGAGAATAAATCCAATGATATAGGTTTTATAGGTACCGTGAGCGGCTCCGGTATCGAGATCAAAATGCTGCGCCATATTAAATCGCCCCCATCAAATAAACAATTGAAAAAACAAAAATCCATACGATATCCAGGAAATGCCAAAACAGTCCTAAATAAGTGAGCTTGGTACTGCTAAGGGGAGTAATGCCATATTTTTTGATTTGACAGATCATGGTTACAATCCAAATCAGCCCTAAGGTAACATGTAAGCCATGAGTCCCCACCAAGGTAAAGAAAGCAGACAAAAAGGCAGAGGTCGCCCAGCTGTGGCCTTCTACATATAACTGATGGAATTCATAGATTTCCATTGAGATAAAGCAAAGCCCTAAAATAAAAGTGACCCATAGCCATTTGATAACTTTCTTTTTATCGTTGTCTAAGCGCGCCAGCATTCCTAAGCCATAGGTAAAACTGCTTGTTAGCAAGAAAAGTGTTTCAACCAACACATACGGCAAGCTGAACAAGTCTTTGGCGCTAGGCCCGCCGTAAGTATGCGGGTGTAAGACGGCGTAAACAGCAAAGAGCGTGGCAAAAAGCACACAATCGCTCATGATGTAGACCCAAAACCCGAATACATTTTTGCTGCCGTCAAAATGGTGAACCGGCATGTCAGCAGAAAGCGTTTCACCGTGAGAAAGGTTGACTGTGTTGCTCATATTGCTGCCCCCGCTTTAGCTGCTTTGTGTGCCTTTTCAAACATCTCTACCACATTGGCCTTGATATAGTAATCCACATCATAATCCAGTGCGCGCGTAATCAGCAGGCCTATAATCCCTGCCACGCCTACAATCGCGAGCCACCAGATATGCCAGACCAAGGCAAAACCGGCAATCAGCGAGAAAAGCCCTAGCAATACGCTGATCGGCGTATTTTTTGGCATGTGGATATCGTGATAAGGCAGTACTTCTGATGCAGGTCTATTTTGAATATTTAAACCTTTTTGTTTTTGTTCCCAGAATGCATCACGGCTATCCACGATGGGATCATGAGCAAAGTTATAAAGTGCAGCCGGTGAAGCAGTTGCCCATTCCAATGTACGGCCATCCCATGGATCACCGCTTAGATCCCTATTTTTACGCCTGTCTTTGATACTCACAATAATTTGCAGCACCTGGAAGACAACCCCCAGCGCAACAATTAGCATCCCTATGAAAGAGACCACCAGATAAGGGTGGAAACCAGTCGATTCGCTGTAGTAATACAAGCGGCGTGTCATCCCCAATAGCCCGGCCACATAAAGCGGCATGAAAGCTACGAAAAAGCCGATGATCCAGCACCAAAAGGCATATTTACCCAACCGTTCATTGAGCTTGAAGCCAAACATTTTGGGAAACCAGTAGGTAAGGCCTGCAAAATAACCGAATACCACCCCGCCAATAATCACATTATGGAAGTGTGCTACCAGGAAAACACTGTTATGCACTTGGAAGTCGATACCCGGAACCGATAACATTACCCCCGTCATACCGCCGATAGTGAAGGTAACAAAAAAGCCCATTAACCAATACATGGGGGTCGTAAATACAATGCGCCCACGGTACATGGTAAACAGCCAATTAAAAATTTTAACGCCGGTCGGGATTGAAATAATCATCGTCAAAATTCCAAAGACCGCATTCACATCCGCGCCTGCCCCCATAGTAAAGAAATGGTGTAACCACACGCTGAAAGATAAAACGGTGATCACCATCGTTGCCCATACCATCGTTGTATAGCCAAAGAGCGGTTTGCGCGAAAAGGTCGCTACCACTTCCGAGTAAATACCAAAAGCGGGCAGCACCAGAATATAGACCTCAGGGTGTCCCCAGATCCAAATCAAATTAACATACATCATTTGATCACCGCCAAAACTGGTGGTAAAGAAATGCATATCCATATAGCGATCAAGGGCAAGTAAAGCCAGAGTTACTGTCAGCACCGGGAAAGCAGCAATGACTAATATCATCGATCCCAAGACCGTCCACGTAAAAATGGGCATTTTCATTAACGTCATGCCCTTGCAGCGCATTTTGAAAATAGTCACTAGAAAATTAATGCCTGAAAGCAAGGAACCTATTCCTGAGATTTGCAAAGCCCAGATATAATAGTCAGTACCCACCGTAGGACTATAAGCCAATTCGGAGAAAGGCGGATAAGCAAGCCAGCCTGCATGCGCAAAATCCCCGATCAACAAGGCCATATTCGTCAAGATGACTCCAACGACAAAAAGCCAGAAGCTCACTGCATTTAAAAAAGGAAAAGCCACATCGCGCGCGCCGATTTGCAGCGGCATTACAATATTGATCAGTGCAAACATTAAAGGCATTGCGACAAAGAAAATCATGATGACGCCATGTGCTGTGAAAATCTGATCGAAATGTTCAGGGATCAGGTAGCCGTGCGAAGCGCCGGTAGACATCAATTGCTGGGTTCGCATCATGACTGCGTCAATAAAGCCTCTGAAAAGCATGATGAAAGCCACAACGAGGTACATAATACCAATGCGCTTGTGATCGACAGTAGTAAGCCACTCCCGCCATAAATAACCCCATTTTTTAAAATAGGTAACCAAGCCCACAAGAGAAACGCCTGCTATCACAATAAAGATAAACATACTGAAAATGATGTATTGCTGGCTCACGGGCTCATAGAGGTAAGGAAATACTTCATGCGGATTGCTGAGTTTACCGATTAAAGTGCTGAGATTTAGCATAGTATTACCCCTCTTGGTGTGAAGGTTGATGAACGTTCATAGCAGCCTCATGAGATTGCATCATACCTGGTTTGTAGTTGGGCATCATGTAAGACATGACGATGTCATCGAACAAGCTATTATCTACCTTGCCAAAATATTTGACAGGATCGCTGATAGAAGGTTTTGCAAGCTCATTCCAGAACAAGTCCCAATTTAATACGTCTTTTGATTGTTGTGCAGAGCGGATCCAGCCTGCAAATTCTTCCTCTGAAACCGCATGGACATTAAATTGCATTTCTGCAAACCCCTTGCCGGTATAGTTAGCCGAAAAACCGCGATAGACCCCAGGCTCATTCGCTATAAGATGCAGCGCTGTCGTCATACCGGTCATTGCGTAAATTTGTCCGCCTAATTGGGGAATAATGAAAGAATTCATAGGTGCTGCCGCAGTCAGTTCAAAATCAATGGGTTTACCGGTTGGAATTGTGATCTCATTCATAACCGCTACTCGATAATCTGGATAGATAAAAAGCCATTTCCAATCAAGGGCCACTACTTGAATACGAACAGGTTTTTGATCAGAAACCAAAGGTTTATAAGGATCTAACGAATGAGTAGTATACCATGTAACCGTGCCTAATGTCAGGATGATAGCACAGGGAATAGACCACCATACTATTTCAAGCCACGTACTATGTGTCCATTCAGGGCGGTAAGCAGCATTTCCTCCTGCGCGATAACGTCTGGCAAACCAGAATGCCATGATGATAACGGGAATGATAACAATGAGCATTAATAAAATGGAGAAGATAAGCAGTTTCAATTCGGTTGCAGCGATTTCGCCCCGCGGAGCCAATACACCTGACTCCATACAACCGCTCAATAAGGTAATACCTGCAATGACGACAGCGTAATGAAACATTTTTGCGAAACAGTTGGCTAGTATAGATACAAAATGACTTTTCACTTTTTTCATAGTCGCTTTCCTATTTTCGTGGCACGGCCAAGGTATCTGAGAATACCCTTATTGTCAATGTTCCAGCGAGATAATTATTATTACCGCTTAATGAAAAATGCGAATGTTTCTCACTCTCATTCAGCGACAATAGAAGATTCAACCACTGCAGCCAATTGCTTTGCAAGCTCAATCACCAGAGTATTATCTTCCCCTTCTACCATCACACGCACCACCGGTTCCGTGCCCGACATTCGCAGTAAAACACGACCTTTACCGCTCAATGCTTTTTCAACAGCTTGTTTAGCTTCCTGAATTTCAGTATGGTGATCGAGACTTATTTTTTTTCCTGCAGGATAAGTTATATTGATCATAGCTTGCGGAAACTTTTGCATGCCTTTTTTCAATTCATATAACGTTTTGTCAGTGGCTGCCATCGCTGCCAACACTTGCAAAGCAGCAATAATACCGTCACCCGTTGTAGTTAAATTCCGGGGAATAATATGGCCTGAGGATTCTCCACCCAATTGCCACTGCCGTTGCTCCAATTCAGCCAAGATATATCGATCGCCTACTTTGGTACGAACGAAAGGAATGCCGTAATTAGCCATCGCTTGTTCCAAGCCGTAATTACTCATTTGAGTCCCGACTACACCGCCCACTAAACGCTGCTGCTGATAAGCATAATCGGCCATGATAAAGACTAATTCATCGCCATCAACGATTTCACCTTTGTGATCCACCATGATTACCCGATCGCCATCGCCATCAAAAGCGATCCCTAAATTGGCTTTTTTAGCCAACACTGTTTCACGTAAACTCTCAGGCGATGTCGAACCGCAATGTTGATTGATATTCAGACCATTCGGAGAGATATGAACAGGATAAACGGTTGCGCCCAGTTCACGAAATACGTTAGGCGCAATGTGATAAGTTGCGCCATTGGCACAATCAACGACCATCGTCAAACCTCGTAATGCAATGCGCCCCGGGATCGTTCCTTTACAGAATTCAATATACCGCCCTGGCGCATCTTCTATCCGTTTTGCTTTACCCAATTTATTCGATGCTACCGTTTTCATCGGTTTTTGCAGCATCGCTTCAATAGCATGTTCCAATTCATCCGGCAGTTTAGTACCAAGGTGCGAAAAGAATTTCATGCCATTATCACTATATCCATTGTGTGAAGCACTAATCACAATACCCGCGCACGCCCGAAAAGTATGGGTTAAATAAGCAATGGCTGGTGTCGGCATAGGCCCTAACAAGTGAATATCCATACCGGCTGCCGATAATCCTGCTTCCAGAGCTGATTCCAGCATATAGCCTGAAATACGGGTATCTTTACCAATCAACACATGTTGATAAGCAGATTGTTTTAATAAAACTTGTCCTAATGCCCAGCCTAATTTCATCGCCAATTCAGGGTTGATGACATCGCCGCCCACAGGACCACGGATCCCGTCGGTCCCAAAAAATTGTTTGTTGTTGTCCATTAAATAGATTCCTCTTAAAATCCCTGCGTTGTATGCGTTGCACACAACGACCCCTTTTTCACAGGGGGCGAAAATACCCTCAAAAGGCCTCTTTTTCAGATTCTTTTGAGGCCTGCAAGATTGCCATACTCATATTCACTGCGTGTACTGTCTCTTTGACATCATGCGCCCGAATGATCGAAGCCCCTTTGGCAACGGCTAAAACGGCTGCTGCCAAACTTCCCGCCAAGCTCTCTTCTGCGGTAATATTCAATGTGCGATAAATCATCGTCTTTCGCGAAACCCCCACGAGAAGGGGGCAATTATACCCTAAAAAGGCTTCCAATTGGGCTAATAAATAGCAGTTTTCTGCAGGAGTTTTACCAAAATTACCTCCTCCAAAGCCGGGATCGATGACGATTTTATCTTTGCTGATACCTGCTTTTTCACAAGCGGTAATACGTTCTTTTAAAAAAGATAAAATCGTTGAGAGCAATTCTGCAGGAGTGCGTATTGGCACTTGCCCGCTCACTCCAAAAGGATATTCCATATGCATCAAACAAACCGGTAATTGCAATTTTGCCGCCATCTCTATTGCGCCTGGTAAACACAATGCCCGCACATCATTAATAAGCCCTGCCCCTTGTTTTGCGGCTTCAAGCATCAATGCAGGTTCACTGGTATCTATCGAAATGGGTACAGGCAGCGAACGCAAACGTTCAAGGACAGGGAGCACTTTATCCATTTGTTGCTGCAAGCTTTGATGAAGATCAGTATAAGGATTCGTAGGTTCAGCGCCGATATCGATAATGGCGGCACCTTCTTCAACCATGGATTCTGCCAAAACAAGCGCTTCATCAGCACTATTGCAGCGGCCAATGGGACTAAAAGAATTTTCCGATAAGTTGATAACACCCATCACTTTAGGTGTGGTTAAATCAAGAACTTTAGCGGCACACTTTAAGTGCTGAGTCATGTCAATTGCATTTGTTTAATGATCTTCTGCGGGCTTACCCAACGTATCAGCATGTCCTGTTTTTTTGCCCGATGCTTTACCCCCACCCAGATCAGAAGCTTGCAAACCGCCGCCTGCCGGCTTATCGCTTTGCGGATCCCAATCTTTCGGAGGACGCGGAGGTTTGCCTTCCATAATATCGCGGATTTGCCCGCTATCAATAGTTTCGTACTTGATTAAGGCTTCTGCCATGGTATGCAGTTTTGTTAATTCTCGCTGTAAAATCGTTTCAGCACGCTGGTAATTGCGATCGATAATTTCACGAACGGCTTTATCAATAGCCGTTGCGGTAGAATCAGCAATTTCTTTATGCTTCGTGACAGAATGTCCTAAAAAGACTTCTTCATCATTCTCGCCAAAGACTAAAGGTCCCATCACAGACAAACCCCATTTCATGACCATGTTACGAGCAATCTCGGTAGCCCGCTGAATATCATTCGATGCACCTGTCGTTACATTTTCGTCCCCGAAAATAATAATTTCTGCTAATCGGCCGCCAAATAAACTCGAGATTTGGCTCTCCAAACGTTGTTTGGTGTGACTGTATCGATCTTCTTCTGGTAAAAACATCGTTACCCCTAACGCTCTGCCGCGAGGAATAATCGTGACTTTATAAACCGGATCATGATCAGGCACTAATAACCCTACAATCGCATGACCTGCTTCATGATAAGCGGTTAGCCGTTTTTCTTTTTCACTCATCACCATTGAGCGGCGCTCAGCTCCCATCATGACTTTATCTTTGGCTCGTTCAAACTCAGCCATGGCTACCAGGCGTTTGTCCTCTCTTGCGGCAAAAAGAGCCGCTTCGTTCACAAGATTGGCCAAATCAGCGCCTGAAAAGCCAGGGGTTCCCCGGGCAATAACGTGCGGGTCGACATCATCGGACAAGGGTACTTTTCGCATATGCACCCGTAAAATATATTCACGCCCGCGAATATCCGGTAATGGCACGACAACTTGTCTGTCAAAGCGGCCAGGACGCAATAAAGCGGGATCCAGGACATCCGGGCGATTGGTGGCCGCAATGACAATAACCCCTTCATTGCCTTCAAAACCGTCCATTTCCACCAATAATTGATTGAGAGTTTGTTCACGTTCATCGTGACCGCCTCCCAAACCCGCGCCGCGATGACGGCCAACGGCATCGATTTCATCGATAAAAATAATGCAGGGAGCTTGTTTTTTAGCTTGATCAAACATATCGCGCACCCGCGATGCGCCAACGCCGACAAACATTTCGACAAAATCAGAACCTGAAATGCTGAAAAACGGCACTTTGGCTTCGCCAGCAACGGCTCTAGCCAATAAGGTTTTACCCGTACCGGGCGATCCCATTAATAAGACGCCGCGCGGAATTTTGCCGCCTAATTTTTGAAACTTGCCGGGGTCTTTTAAGAAGTCGACTAATTCTTTAACTTCTTCCTTAGCTTCATCTACACCAGCCACATCGGCAAAAGTAATTTTAACCTGATCTTCTCCTAACATGCGTGCACGGCTGCGGCCAAAAGACATCGCGCCTCTCCCGCCTCCGCCTTGCATTTGTCGCATGAAGAAAATCCATACACCGATTAACAATATCATCGGGAACCAGCTGATAAACATATGCATCAGGACACTTTCGCGTTCAGGCGGTCTGCCTTTGACATCAACGCCTTTTTGCAATAAATCGCTCAGCAAGTACGGATCAGTAAACGGCATATACGTGCTAAATTGGCTGTTATTATTCAATTGGCCGCGAATCACTCGGTTTTCAATGACAACAGATTTCACATTGCCGCTATTTACTTCTTGCAAAAATTGCGAATAAGAGGGATTTTGTTCACTAATGGGCTGCGGCCCAAAATTACTGAACACAAAAATGAGAATCATGGCAATAACTAGCCACAAGAGAAGGTTTTTGACAAGATCGTTCAACTCATTTACCTCATAACTCTACGGTAGATCGACTTTTCATCGGGTTCATTAACTATAGCGTATTTTGCCTTAAATTAAATAATTTGGCCAGGTTTTCTTCTTTCAGAACAGGATTTATTCTGACCTTTTTTGAGCCAATTTTCGGCCCAGAATATACATTTCTCGCGAACTCGCTCGGGAAGCAGCAGGTTTGGAAATGATCACTTGTTTAAAAGTTTCACGGCAAGCTTGAACAAATGCCTCAAACCCTTCTCCCTGGAAGCACTTAATAAGACAATTGCCCTTAGGCGCCATCGTGTTTTTCGCAAAATCCAGCGCCAATTCAGCCAGATACATCGCGCGGGGTTGATCGACACCCCTTGTTCCAGTCATATTGGGGGCCATATCGGAGATTACAAGGCTTACTTCCCGATGATTCAGCGCTTGCAGTATGGCTTCATAGACCGCTTCATCCCGAAAATCTCCCTGGATAAATTCTACACAAGGCAAAGAACCCATGGGCAAAAGATCAACCGCTACAATGTGGACTTGGTTATGTAATGCCCTGGCAATATACTGGGACCAGCCCCCCGGGGCCGCGCCTAAGTCAATGACGGTCATATTAGGCAATAATAAATGATATTTCTCGGCTATCTCCGCTAGCTTGAAAGCAGAACGGGCACGCAAGCCCTGGGCTTTGGCTTCTTTTACGAAGGGATCGGCTGCTTGGCGGGCAAGCCATTGTTTGGCACTTTTAGATTTTGGCATATTGCGCGATATTGTACCACAATGTGAAGGATACTGAGCTAGATCAATTCTTCACGAAAATGAAATAAGTAGGACTAGCTTTATGAGAAAGTCCATGTTATTAAGTCATCCCTTATTATTAATAGCATAAACGAGGTCAGGTTATGGCACTGAATAAACAGGAAAAGCAGGCATTAGTCCAAAAAGCCCATCATTTGGAGCCGGTAGTTATCATTGGAAATAAAGGACTCACCCTGGCTGTTCAACAAGAAATTGATATCTCTCTTGAAAAACACGAACTAATTAAAATCAAGCTGCCTACCAGTGAACGCGGGATCCGCGATCAAATCATTCAAGCCATTCTAGAAGAACAGGAAGCAGAATTAATACAAACCATTGGACGGGTTGTAGTCATCTATCGCAGCACGGAAGGTAAATAGATAATTAGGCTCTGTTGACAATTCTACTATGGCAGGTGTAATTCATTGATTTTCTGCGTTCCTAGGCTCACATATTAGCATATATGCTGCTTCAGCACTCAAAAATCAATGACTTCCACTTTGCCCTAGCGAATTGTCACCCGACCCTAGGATACCTTTTGGCGCAACACCTGCGGCTTGCCAAGCAGAATATTTTGCTGTGTCGCGGGTATAATAGCCTTATATTCAGCCAAGCTTAATTCACCATCGTTGGTTGCTACGTTAAATGTCCGTAAGAAAGTCAGTGATTCGATTAAAGCTTCTTTGGCAACGGGCGGTGCATCGGAATAATTACCCTGAAAAGCCTGTGCAATCGCAATGGCAAAATGAATAAAAGTAAAAGCATGATTCCTGTCTTGAAAAGATAATTCGGGTGTTTTTAACGTTTCTAAAGTCTGGTTTGCGCGGGAAGTCTGAATACGAGCATCTTTAATAATATACCAACTCAGCACGCCGTGAAAAGACACGCTAAAAACCACCAACAAGAAAAACACACTGATCAGCCATGCCATCCATTTATGGCGTCGGGCATGAATCAGTAAATAAGCCGTGGCAGCAAAAATCAACGTCAGCAGCAATGCTGCTATCCATAGGATTTTGGCTTGCACTTTACGAGCCGATAAAAGGCAATGAATAATACAGATGAGGGGCAATATTGCAGCCAGGATAAGAATAAGCAAGAGGGTAATCCCTTGAACTTGAAATAATCCGTGATAAAAATCCATTGATTTCTCCTGTGGATGAAGAATGCTCTTTATATTAGCTGGTAGATCGTGTATTTTCAATTTTTACCCCCTTGAAAAAGGGGGGAAAAGCCAAGGAGATCCAAGATGATGTCGCTAATACGCTGCTTTTGCCTGATAATTAGTTTTATTCTCATTGCGCTGCTTGCAGGCTGCAGCGAAACCAGTTTCCTGTCCCAGCACTTCAATCCAGAGAAAACGCTGTGTACCCCCGCAGGCGCTTATCAACAAGGCTTTGAAGACGGCCGCCGGGCATTAGGAATGCGAAGCAATATCGCTGACAGCTGTCCCAGCAATAATACAGCCATTCAGGGATCTTATCGGGACGGCTATATTGCCGGGCAAAATGAACAACGATAATTGGCTATTTTTGTAGTTGAAAATATTTTTGCATCAAGGCTGTTGTAAATCGGGAGCGTAAATAAAAGCCCCGCGGTAATGTTAAAAACCGCTCTCCTTCTTCATTGATACCCCAGCACAGTGCGCGGCCATCGGCTGCTTTGGGTCTTATCTGTAAAATATTTCCATGATAGGCTGTTACCTGCTCTAATTGTCCCAAGGCAATCATATCCGTTAATTCTTGCCAATCCGCTCGTAAACTTGCCGCTTCCTCAGCAGCCGGTCTCCACAATAAGGGCATCCCGATAAGGCGATCAGGCAAGGCTGTTAAGGGTGGGGTAATAATGGGTACCCACAGCACATGAGAGAGTTTTCTATAAACCCATGAAGCTTCCCAGGATACATTGGCCAATTCCAGCAAAGGTACGGTACATACATAAGTCGATTCACGAGAGGTGCCACTTTCATCGACCGGGATTGTTTTTAACTCAATCGATAAGGCTTCAAAATCCGGTGCTGCTTTCGAGTGCGCACTGGCACCCAAATAACGTTCTACCAATTGCCCTAACCACCCTTTATGTTGTTTAAGATCGGGAGGAATATTTTCGCTTACAATTTCTGCAAGCTGTCTGACGGTTAATCCTGACATCGCCACAGCGCGCGTCATTAATTGCGCTTCAGTAGTTGGCGGTTTGTGATACATCGGTTATAGTTTCCATATACTCAAAGCAATTTGAGTATAACAGCGATGCAAGCCAGCAATAAAGCCCCTATATTCAAAGCGCGAAGAGCATATATGAAGATACATCAAGTCACCAGTGAATACCACAGTATAGAAGACAGGTTGTTACTAAAGGTTAACGTGGATCAGGAAGCTGACTTTCATTTTTGGTTAACTCGTCGCTTTTGTCAGGGATTTTTACAATTATTAGCCGATATCATCACAGCCGATGCAACCCTCTTAACCAATTATCAGGCATTAAGTTCGCCTGCTCAATTTGATTCAGAAACAACACGCAAACGTGTCTTGGAAAATCCGGAAAACAAGCGCGCCATTTTAAATTTTCAACGAGATGAAGCGCTTTCAAAAGCAAACTTTTCACAAAATGCCTTTAAATCAACAGGCAAAAAACCGTTTGGAGATAAGCCTATTTTGGCAACACAATTAAAAGCTATCTCTCAATTGCACAGCTTGCCAGCGATTGAAATCAGTGATCAAAAAGGATTGGGTTTAAAGATAGGATTAGATCCCACACTCTTACATTCACTTTATAAATTGCTTTCAGAAGCCGCTGTCTTTGCCAGTTGGGATTTGCCTGTTCTTATTGATGCGGGAACGTTCGCTCAAAACAAACCGCCCGCTGCAGATAATTTAAATTAATAGCTGTGTATGGCTAATCGATGCGCGGCACCCTCTCCCTAACCCTCTCCCACAAGTGGGAGAGGGGGAAAAACAAGAAATTTTAGGGTTAAATCCCCTCTCCCGCTTTGCGGGAGAGGGCCGCGCCTTTAGGCGCGGGGAGAGGGCGCATACGCAGCAAAAAGAATTACAGATACCCCGCCCGCTTTAATTCTGTTAATTTATCGTCTGCGGCTTTGGCTGATTCAGTATTAGGATAACGTGTTTTCACTTCATCAAAACGCCGCTTAGCACTGGCATAATCCTGATTAATAACATCAATATATCCTAATTTAAATAAAGCAGAACTGGCCTTGGGATCCGTTGGATACTGTGTCAGCAGATCACTAAATTCCGTGCTGGCGTGCGTGAGATCATCTTGAATCAAATACACTTGTCCTAACCAATAATGCGTATTAGGCTGATAAAGGCTATTAGGATAATCTTTTAAGAATTGCTGCAACGCACTGATCGCTTCTGTATAACGTTTAGCGAGAACCCATTGATAGGCTGCTTGATAAGCTTGTTCTTCTTTGGGATCTGCCTTGATTTTACTGCTTTTAGCCGCTGAGGGCATTTTGGCAGTGAAATCTTCTGTCACTGCAATACCCGCAGCACCTGTTTCAGTGGTTAAACCAGCAGCAGTTTGAACCGCAGGCACAGAACCCGGTTGAGAACCCGCAGCGCTCAAACGCTGATCCAGATCACTATATAAAGTCAATTGTTGTTTTTGCAAAGATTGAATATCATGCTGCTGGATTTCAATCAAGCCTCGCAATTGCCGCACTTCTTGCTGCAATTGTGTTATCTCATTTAACAATGCAGCCTGGCCTGTTAAGACAGGAGCAGCAGGATTACTCGTATTTTGAGGCGTGGTGCTATCGGTATACTGTTGTGCTGGCGCTGCAGAATCGGCCATTGCATTCAATACCGGCGCTTGCGCCAATACGGTGGTGGTTATACACAGGCTTGCGATTAAGATAGCGAAGAAGGAAATCCCGCTGCGCGGTGCCCTCTCCCGCGCCGCTGACGCGGCTTGCCCTCTCCCACTGCGTGGGAGAGGGGAATTAGAAAGGGTAACAATTAAATGACGTATATTTTTCATTTATTGTTATAGATAATTTCAACACGGCGATTTAAGGCATAATCTTCTTCAGAATAGCCTAAAGCAACGGGTTTTTCCTGACCGTAGCTTACCATCTTGATTTGAAGTGCATTAGCGCCATTCACTAACAACAATTGTTGAACCGTAGCAGCACGGCGTTCGCCCAATCCAACGTTATATTCACGACTGCCGCGTTGATCGGTATGCCCTTCCAACGTTACTTTAGCATCGGGATGTTTTGCCAAATAAACGCCATGCGCTTCAATGGCGGCTACATCCTCATCATTAACAGTATCTTTATCGAACCCAAAATGAAAAACGGTTTTTTTCATGAGTTCAGCAGGAGACGTGTTTTGACCGTTAAACCCTGCTTGATCGCCGGCGCCGTAAGTCTGAGCATCGCTTTCGTAAGTATCGCTGCCAGAACCGCCATGAGATCCAAAAGAACTACAGGCTGCTAATAAAAACACCGCTCCCAAGATTAAACTATAACGTACTAACTGTTTTAACATGATTTATCTCCTTTTTTCTCTTAGTCAAAGCCTGGAATTTCTATACTCAAAGCGCAAAGAATATATTCTACCCTAAAAACGGCGACCATGCAGGTTCTTGTACATTTCCTTCCCGCGCTGGCAATCTCATGCTCACCGCGCCATCTGTAGAAGTAATTGCCAAGACATCTTTATCTTCAAAGCGTGCAGCATACATCACCAAACGTCCATTAGGCGCTAATGCCGGCGACTGATTTGATCCGCTATGCGTCAACACTTTCAGGGAACCTGAGTCAACATTATAAAGAGCAATATCATATCCATCCACATCGCGGTGCAAAACAATCATTTCTTCACCCGTAGGGGATAAAGCAGCGCTCGCATTAAAATTGCCGTCAAATGTGATACGTTTAACCGTTTTTGAAGCTACATTGACTTCATAAATCTGAGGCGAGCCGCCGCGGTCTGAGGTAAAGTAAATGGATTTTCCATCCGCTGTCCATACAGGTTCAGTGTCGATCGATATGCCGTCTGTCACTTGCGTTAATACCTTGGTATTAAGATCGAGTGTGTAAATCTTAGGATGCCCGCTTTTAGACAGCACTAATGCCAAGTGCTGACCATCGGGCGACCACGCCGGTGCGCCGTTGATGCCGTCATAATGGCTAATTAATTCCCGTTCGCCTGTGGCAACATTGTGGATATAAATCTGAGAATGACGTTTTTCAAAACTGACATAGGCGATTTTTTTTCCATCAGGTGACCAAGCTGGCGACATAACGGGTTCATTTGAACGCAAAATGGTTTTGGGTCCATAGCCGTCAAAATCAGCAATATCCAAACGATATTCCGCCGGCTCTTTAGATCGTCTTATGACCAGGACATAAGCAATGCGGGTTGAAAACACGCCTTTTTCACCCGTTAATTGGGCATAGATCTGATCACTGATATGATGCGCCAAGCGTCTTAATGCCGTTTTGTCGACCGTATACGTTTCATTCCACAAGACGGTATTATTCATTCGGTTTTGAAAGACATTGACTAAACTCACTTTAACCAACACTTGATTGTTGGCTTGCGGTATCACGCTGCCAACAAGCACATTATCTGCCCCCACTTGTTGAAAATAGCCTTGATTGACTTCCGCTGCTGAATGCGGAAACTGCAACAAACGCTCAGAAGGCGTAACAGCAAAATAACCGCTATTTTGCAAATCATTCTTGATGACTTGCGTTAAATTATTATCATTGTTTGTCGTAATCTCGGCTTGATTCTCAAAAGGAACGATTGCTACCGGCAAGGGCGCTTGCACGCCTTGCGTGATTTGAATATTGAGGGCTGCAAAAGCAGGATTAGCAAATACTAATAACGTCAATAAATAATATAATCGTTGCATAAAATCCCCCCGATGTACGCTTGTGCATCGCCCCCCTTTTAATATATTCAAAGCGCGAAGAGTATAGCGCTAACCGTGCGTTGACACTGTCAAATTGATTTGGCGAAAAGGCGCAAAGTCACCGCTGTCTTTCGGCACAGGTAAGGGTGAACTCTTGTAAACGGCTGCAATCGCAAGCCTGTCAATGCTATCATCTCCGCTGCTTTTTACCAAGCGGGCATCTAATACCTGACCAGTAGGCGCTAAACTCAACGCCAGTAAACAGGTACGTTTCCCCGTAGTGCTGGGATACATCCAATTGCTTTCAATAGCATCTCTGATCTTAAGTGCATAGGCATTCACCAAACTGTCTTGACGGGCTTTTTCGCGGGCCTGCTCGGCTTGCCGTTTTTGTTCTGCGGCTTGGACTTCTGCTAACGCTTTTTCATTGGCTTTGGCTGATTTGGCAGCTTCTGTGGCTTTCTTTTCCAAATCAGAAGTTTGTTTTGCTAACTTCGCCAATTTTTCTTCTGCTGCTTCCCGCGCACGGGCTTCTTTGGCGATCTCTTTTTCTGCATCGCGAGCCGCTTTTAATCGGGCATTAGCTTCAGCAATTTGCTTTGC
>JAJNDI010000015.1 GCA_021156325.1 Gammaproteobacteria bacterium | reverse complement strand
AACAAAGCCTACATTCAAAGCGTGAAGAGTATAGCATAGAGTAACTTATGGATCTTAATATTGCACGCACCAATATGCTCAAGCAGCAAATTCATGCTTGTCAGGTAGATGATCCGGCCATTTTAGACGTTATTCGCCATGTACCGCGGGAAGCCTTTGTATTAAAAAAATACATTAATATGGCCTTTGCTGATACGCACTTACCCATTGGATGCGGTCAAACTATGTTCACACCCATGGAAGAAGCCCGTACTTTGGCAGCATTGGATATCCAATCATCCGATACTGTCCTCGAAATTGGTACCGGCAGCGGTTACTTCACCGCGCTGTTAGCCCAATTTGCTTCCAAAGTGACCAGCCTTGAGATCACCCCTGAACTTCATCAACGCGCAGCCTTGCGCTTGAAGGAACAAGAGATAAGCAATGTGGAATTGATTCAAGCCGATGGCATAGCAGGTTATAAAAATAACTCTCCTTATGATGTTATTGTAATCACCGGCTCATTACCTTACTTGCCCGCTCCTTTTCGCCGGCAATTGCGTTGCGGCGGACGGCTGTTTTGCATCCTAGGCCACAGCCCGGCGATGGAAGCTGTTTTATACAGACGCCAGGGAGAGGAACGCTGGTCTGAATCCATTTTGTTTGAAACCGATCTGGCCTCATTGATACAAAGTTCACGCGAAGATACTTTTGTTTTTTGATTGAGATAAAATAATGTTAAAATTTTTGCGATATATATCTTTTGCTCTGAGCTTATTTACACTGAGTACGCCGGCTTTTGCCCTGACAGACCTGGTACAGGTTTATCAGCAAGCATTAACGAGCGACCCCACGTTTCAAAGAGCCGTAGCACAATACCATGCTGATATCGAAATCATGCCGCAAGCCATTGCAGAAGTATTACCGCAAATAAGTGCGAATGGAGAGGCTGCTACCAATACCTCTAATAATCACCTTAACAATAATAACCAGCCACCCGGCAACCAACATTACAACAGCTCAGGTTACAGTTTGGATGCAACGCAAACTGTCTTTAACTTTGCTGTATTTTCAGCCATTTCAGGCGCAAAAGCGAGTGTCAAACAAGCGTTGGCCACCTTTGATGCAGCACAGCAGGATTTAATTCAACGGGTGGCAGACGCTTATTTTAATGTCTTGCAGGCACAAGATAATCTGCGTTACGATTTGGCAGAAAAACGTGCTAATTATCGTCAATTAGTACAAGCGAAAGAAAAATATCGTGTCGGCTCAAGCACCATGACCGATGTTTATAATGCACAAGCACAATATGATCAGTCTGTCTCGGATGTTATCGGTGATCAAAATGCAGTATCGGATGCCAGAGAAGAATTGCGCGCCATTACCGGCAATTTTTATACGGATTTAGCGCCCCTGCGGGATCGCTTGCCATTGGTTACTCCAAGCCCTACCGATGTCGAAACGTGGGTTGGTATTGCTGAAAAACAAAATTTCACCTTGCGGGCACAGCGTTATGCCGCCGAAGCCGCCGAAGCCAATATCAATGTTCAACGAGCAGGTCATTTGCCAACCCTTGAGGCAGAAGCAGCGCTTTCGCGTAATAAAAATGATTTAAATGGTTTGGGCGCTGTGGATGATACAGGTTCCCAAGTGGGTCTTGTGTTGTCTTTGCCTATCTTTGAAGGCGGATTAGTGATGTCACAAACTCGTGAGGCTTTAGCTCAATATGACGTAGCAAAAGCCGCAGAAGAAGAAGAATACCGCAGTACCATCAAAAATACACGACAAAATTACAATAATGTTGTTTCGGGAATCAGCAAAATCAATGCTGATAGGCAATTTATCCGATCGGCTGAAAGTTCGCTTCAAACAACAGAAGAATCTTTTAAAGTCGGAACACGTACTATTATAGATGTATTAGATTCTGTCAGTGAACTTACGCAAGCACAGCAATTACATGCAGAAGATCAATATCAATACCTCTTGAATACCATTTCTTTAAAACAAGCGGTAGGAACGTTAAGTTTGGCCGATTTGCGTGAAATCAACCAATGGTTGATCCACAGCGAAGCGTCTGCGAAAAAAGCCGCCTATCCCGTAGATGAGGTTAAAAAGTAATCACTTTTAACCTTGCATTATTCTTTCAATAATCAGATAATTAGTACTTAATAGGTGCTGATTAATATAGATTCTGGCGTTTGTTCTAATGAAGCGGAATACAGAAGTCCCTCGGGGTCCTGTTACGGTGCTGGGGTATCCTATTCAAAAAGTAACAATATTTTTGCGAAATAAGTTATTTATCTTCTGTTTCCAAAAGAATAGAAAGGAATAGAACTGAGGGTTTGATTCTAGTCTTAAGGTGATAAGAAAGAAAACAGAGATAAATGACAATATACAAGGTGAATGAACCGCGATGCTTCGGATCAGTAAATTAGCCGATTATGGCACAGTAATATTAACACTCATGGCTAGAACGCCTTCGAAGCACTTTGCCGCATCGGAATTGGCAGAACTCTCCCATTTACCTTTGCCTACTACCAGCAAGATTTTAAAGATCTTGACCCAAGCCGGGATTTTATTGTCTCTGCGCGGCATGAAGGGGGGATATTTATTAGCCCATGCGCCCGATCAAATTGCTATTACTGATATTATCAGCGCATTAGATGGGGATATGGCTTTAACGACTTGCACTACTCATGACAAGATTTGTGATTTGCAAACATCTTGTCATATTCGTGCTAATTGGCAAGTGATCAATGCTGCTGTTTATGGTGCCCTTAAAGATATTACCCTGGCTGATATGATAATGCCAATGCCTGCACGATCCGTTTCTATAGACACTATAAGAAGGCATGCAGATGGATAATCGTAATACCCAGATTAATCAATTCCTTAATAAGGAATATGAACACGGTTTCGTGACATCTCTTGAGAGTGATGCCCTAGCCCCTGGGCTAAATGAAGACGTTATCCGCACGATTTCTGCTAAAAAAAATGAACCGGATTTTATGCTGCAATGGCGCTTGAAAGCCTATCGTCATTGGGTGACCATGACAGAGCCTGCTTGGGCACATGTACATTATCCGCCGATCTCTTACCAGGATATTGTTTATTATTCCGCGCCCAAGCAAAAGAAAGAAGCGCTTAAAAGCCTCGATGAAGTCGATCCTGAATTATTACGCACCTATGAAAAACTGGGGATCTCTTTAAAAGAACAAGAAAGGCTTGCGGGTGTTGCAGTGGATGCTGTGTTTGACAGCGTTTCTGTCGCCACCACTTTTAAAGAAAAACTGAAAGAAAAAGGCATTATTTTTTGTTCTTTTTCAGATGCAGTACAAAATCACCCTGAATTGATAAAACAATATCTGGGCTCAGTCGTCCCTTATCGCGATAATTTCTTCGCTGCTTTAAATGCGGCTGTTTTTACGGATGGATCGTTTGTCTATATTCCCAAAGGGGTTCGCTGTCCTATGGAATTATCGACTTATTTTCGCATCAATGCTGCCAATACAGGTCAATTTGAACGGACATTGATCATCGCAGATGTGGGTTCTTATGTGAGTTACCTTGAAGGCTGTACCGCCCCAATGCGGGATGAAAATCAATTACACGCCGCTGTAGTTGAACTGATTGCGTTGGAAAAAGCAGAAATTAAATATTCTACGGTACAGAATTGGTATCCTGGTGATAAAGACGGCAAAGGCGGTATTTATAATTTTGTCACCAAACGCGGCGCCTGCCGGGGGGATCATTCTAAAATTTCCTGGACACAAATAGAAACCGGCTCTGCTATTACGTGGAAATATCCGAGCGTATTATTACAAGGGGATAACAGTATCGGTGAATTTTACTCTGTTGCCTTAACCAACCACCATCAACAAGCCGATACGGGCACCAAGATGTATCATATCGGCAAAAATACCAAAAGTACTATTATTTCAAAAGGTATTTCCGCAGGGCAAGCGCAAAACGCTTATCGAGGTTTGGTTTCTGTTTTAAAAGGAGCGCAGAATGCGAGAAATTATACGCAATGCGATTCTCTTTTATTGGGTCCTGATTGTGGCGCGCATACTTTTCCTTATATTGAAGTGAAAAATCCCACAGCGCAAATTGAACACGAGGCATCAACTTCCAAAATCAGTGAAGAGCAATTATTTTATTGCCAGCAACGAGGCATTAATACCGAAGATGCCGTGTCTATGATCGTTAATGGCTTTTGCAAGCAAGTCATCAAGCAGTTACCCATGGAGTTTGCCGTTGAGGCACAAAAATTATTAGGATTGAGTTTAGAAGGCAGTGTAGGTTAAGCATTATGATTGAAATACGAGGATTAGAAGCAGCGATTGGAGAAAAGCCCATTTTAAAGGGCATTGATTTAACCATTAAAGCGGGAGAAATCCATGCCATTATGGGACCTAACGGTTCCGGTAAAAGTACCTTATCTAAAATCCTGGCAGGTCATCCCGATTATACCGTGACAGGCGGTTCCATTCGCTATCAAGGGATCGATCTCTTAACGCTGCCTGCAGACCAAAGGGCACAACAAGGTATTTTCTTAGCGTTTCAATATCCGGTTGAGATCCCGGGTGTTTCGAATATTTATCTTTTGAAAGCCGCTTTGAATGCAAAACGCCGTGCACAAGGATTAGCTGAAATCGATGCCTTTGACTTTATGCAATTGATTAAAGCAAAACTCGCTTTGGTTCAAATGGATGAAAAATTCTTACATAGAGCAGTCAATGCGGGCTTTTCAGGCGGTGAGAAAAAGCGTAATGAAATATTGCAAATGGCATTGCTGGAACCCACTTTAGCCATATTGGATGAAACCGATTCCGGCCTTGATATCGATGCCTTAAAAATCGTGGCACAGGGGGTTAACAGCCTTCATTCAAAAGACAATGCTATCTTATTGATAACCCACTATCAACGTTTATTAGATTATATTATCCCCGATCACGTTCATATTTTAAGTAATGGCAAGATCATCCGATCGGGTGATGCAAGTCTTGCTACATTGTTAGAAACCAAAGGTTATGCAGGCATTATTCAATGAAATCGAATACAGCAGATAGTTTTTCATACTATCGGCATTTACTAACAGAAACCGCTTTACCAGGACAAGAAGCCGCCTGGCTTGCTTCCTTGCGCCAAAGAGAATTTGACAGGTTTTTGCAAAACGGTTTTCCCTCCCGAAAACAAGAAGATTGGAAATATACCAGTACCGCCGCTTTAGCCAATACGGCTTTTGAAATAAACTTACAAACACAACCTCTTGATAAAAATCGCTATGAAAAAACCAATCCCTTTATAAGGTTGGAGTATCATACGATGGTATTTGTTAATGGTATTTTCAATAAAACATTATCTCATTTGGATAACTTACCCAAAGGGGTGGTTTTAAAAGAAATAATACAAGCAATTCTTTCAAACGAGATTTCATCCGAAGCCCAATTTGAAAATAACGCCCATCGCGGCAAACCCAGCTGTCATGGTTTCAGCACATTAAATATTGCTTTAATGCAAAGCGGTTTTTATCTCGCTGTTCCTGAAAATTGCACGATAGAAAAGCCTATTCATGTGATGTATATTGCCTGTGATACCCCTTATGAAGCCCACCTTCACAATCACATTGTGATGGAAAAAGGAAGTCATGCGCATCTCATCGAACACTATATCGGGCTTGATAAGATGAGTTATTTCAATAATGTTATTAGCGATATCTTTCTTAAAGAAGAAGCCTTGTTGAATCATTGTAAAATAACCGCAGAAAGTGAAGACGCTTTTCATATTGCCACTACCCGTACTACTCAAGGACGCTCAAGCACTTTTAAGAGTTACTCTTTTGCAAGCGGCGGGAAATTGATTCGAAGTGATACTCACACTCTTTTGAAAGAGAAAGAGAGTGAAGCTTTATTACAAGGTGTCTTTATTGCCAAAAACCAGCAGCATATCGATCACCATACTTATATCGAACATGCTTCAGAGCATACCCGCAGCCGCGAATGGTATAAAGGGATTGCTCATGATAAAGGCCGCGGTGTGTTTAACGGTAGAGTCCGGGTTGAAAAAGGAGCTATAGGGACGAGCGCTGAACAGCGCAGCAATAATTTGTTATTAAGCCGTGAAGCTGAGATTGACACAAAGCCTGAACTTGAAATCTTTAATGATGATGTGCGATGTGCGCATGGCGCAACGGTGGGATATTTAGATGAAGAAGCTTTGTTTTATTGTGCAACACGGGGAATCCCTTTAAAAGAAGCCCGTTTTTTACTGACGTTCGCTTTTGTAAAAGAAGTCGTAGACACTCTTGAAAACCCCCATCTGCGCTCTATCTTAATGTATATTATGCAATCTGTTTTGGAGGATCAAATCCAGTGTTAGACGCCAAAGCGATCAAAAAAGATTTTCCGGCACTGAATCAACAAGTGCATGGAAAAGATCTGGTTTATTTAGACAGTGCTGCTTCTGCTCAAAAACCGCAAGCTGTTATCGATGCTATTGTAGAAGTTTATAGAAAAGATTATTCCAACGTACACCGCGGTGTCCATACGTTAAGTGAGCGCGCCACCCGGCACTTTGAAGCCGCTCGTGAAACGATTAGCCGTTTTATCGGGGCTCAAGACTCCCGCGAGATTATCTTTGTGCGCGGGACTACTGAAGCTATTAATCTGGTTGCTCACAGTTATGGACGTCATTGTATTAAAAAAGATGATGAAATCATCATCAGTGAAATGGAACATCATTCCAATATTATTCCCTGGCAATTACTTTGTGAACAAACAGGAGCAATACTGCGGATTATCCCGGTAACAAATTCAGGTGATCTGGACGAAACTGCTTTTAAAAAATTATGTTCTTCACGCACTAAACTCCTTGCCATTACGCATGTCTCCAATGCTATCGGTACCATTAATCCCATTAAAGCACTGATTGCCGAGGCACACCGTCATAACATACCCGTACTCATCGACGGGGCACAAGGAATTATGCATCAGCGTGTAGATGTACAAGATTTAGATTGCGATTTTTATGCTTTCTCAGGACATAAACTGTATGGGCCTACCGGTATTGGCGTTTTGTATGGCAAAACGAAGTGGCTGGAAGCGATGCCCCCTTATCAAGGCGGCGGTGAAATGATAAATCAGGTCAGTTTTGAAAAAACCACTTACGCCAATATTCCCCACAAATTTGAAGCAGGAACCCCTGATATTGCCAGTGTTGCGGGTTTGAGTGCTGCTTGCAATTATATTCAGCAGGTTGGCTTTGAAGCGATTCATCAGCATGAAAATGCCTTGCTGCACTATGCAACAGAGGCATTAATGACCGTGCCGGAATTGCGCATTATTGGAAACCCTACAGAAAGAGCCCCGCTCCTGTCCTTTACAGTTGAGCATATTCATGCACACGATCTGGGCACCATTTTAGATCATGCAGGCGTTGCTATCAGAACAGGTCATCATTGTGCTATGCCTTTGATGAAACGTTATGGTTTGGCAGCAACAGCACGAGCATCGCTAGCCATTTACAACACACAGCATGATATCGATGTGTTAGTGGAAGGACTTCACAAAGCGCGGGGGATTTTCAAACGATGAACGACTATCAACACAGTGATTCATTTGACAATCTCTTTGAACTGTATCAGGAAGTGATCATCGATCACAGCCAGCATCCTCATCATTTTGGCGCATTACCGCAGGCAACGCATCATGCTGAAGGCGTTAACCCTTTATGCGGCGATACCTTAACACTCTATTTAAAAATAGAAAATGCCGTTATTCGGGACGCTGCTTTTCAAGGGCACGGCTGCGCTATTTCAACAGCTTCGGCCTCATTATTGACAGACAGCATTATCGGCAAAAGTATTGATGAAGCGAAGCGCTTGTTTGAAGCTTTTCATCAATTGATCACGAGCGAAAAAGAAACAGCTGCAGATAATATGCTGGGAAAATTGATTATTTTAGCGGGCGTTAAAAACTATCCTGCCCGTGTAAAATGTGCAACTTTGGCATGGCATACATTACAAGCGGCATTGCGTCAGGATGCACAACCCGTGACAACGGAGGCATAAGATGAAAGAAGATCCCATCTGGGGTGAGTTTATGACAGAAGATCCTGAGCATGTCAGCGATCTGAAAGAAGACAAAATCCCTTTTTCACCGGTAGTGAGTGAGCACCCCTTAAGTGCTGCTATCGTTGAAATGTTAAAAACGATCTATGATCCAGAGATCCCAGTAAATATCTATGAGCTCGGTTTGATTTATCGCGTTACCATTGATGAAAGCAATCATGTTCATATTCAAATGACCTTGACCACGCCTGGCTGCCCCGTTGCGCAAACTTTTCCGGACCATATTCGACAAACGATCGAAGGTGTTGAGGGCGTAAACGGCGTTGAAGTAGAGATCGTCTGGGACCCGCCCTGGACACAGGATAATATGACAGAAGAAGCTAAATTAATGTTAGGATTATTATAGCCTTGCAAAATAAGTGTAGTCACGGTAATGTTGTTAACTATATTATCAGGACGTTCTCGGTATGTCTTATTGGCGATCTTTAAAAATCTCTTCTTTCTTCTTTTTTTTCGTTCTGCTCTTGGGACTTTCTGCTTGTACTGCGACTCCCAAACCCAATAATGTCGATAGCATTTGTGCTATCTTTCATGAATATCCTGATTGGTATTGGGCTGCTAAAAAAACCGAAGATCGCTGGGGCGTTCCCATTGCTGTTCAAATGTCGATTATGCGCCAAGAATCTTCTTTTATTGCAGATGCCAAACCGCCTCGTACTAAATTGCTGTGGGTTATCCCCTGGACACGTCCTTCCGATGCTTATGGTTATGGCCAAGTCAAAGATGATACATGGGATTCTTATCGTGTGAAAAATGGCGGCATCTTCCCCTCACGCGCTAATTTTGCCGATGTCAGTGATTTTGTGGGGTGGTATGCTGAGTCAGCACACCGTCGCGCCGGGATTTCCAAGAGTGATGCTTACCGTTTATATCTGGCTTATCATGAAGGGGTAGGTGGTTATCAACGCGGCACTTATCGCGATAAAGAATGGCTCATCCACGTTGCAGAACACGTATCTGCCCGTGCTTCTATCTGGCAAAGCCAATTACAGCATTGTGAAAGCAAGATCCCTAAACCGTGGTATAGTATTCTTTAATCCAAAACAGGAAAGATAACGTTAAGTCATTGCCTTTCCAAGCAAAAAACGATACAGTAATAAAGATTATAGGGGGTTTTATGATCTCTTCTACGATATTCGAAGACATAGTTCAAAAATTAAGTCACAGTGTGCCTGAATCGGTGACGCTATTGCGTTCAGATGTGGAAAAAAATATCCGAAGCATTTTAGAAAGCGGCATTGCAAAATTAGATCTCGTCACACGCAAAGAATTTGACGCTCAAGTCGGGGTTTTACAGCGTACCCGTGAACAAGTTGCTGCGTTGGAAGCACGCATTAAGATTTTGGAAGATTTACTCAGTAAATAGCTTATTCTCCAGGCCATATGGAGAATAGTGATGGCACTTGCAGTCTTATACAGCCGAACCCGCAGCGGCGTGAACGCGCCTTCTGTCAGCGTTGAAGTTCATATCGGCAATGGAATGCCAAAATTTTCTATCGTGGGATTACCCGATACCGAAGTGAAAGAAAGCCGTGATCGGGTACGCAGTGCCTTATTAAATATCGGCTTTGATTTTCCTTATCGGCGCATCACCGTTAATCTTGCCCCGGCTGATTTGCCCAAAGAAGGCGGACGTTTTGATTTACCGATTGCGCTTGGCATTCTGGCTGCCAGTGGTCAATTACCGAAAGATCCCTTAACCCATTATGAATTCGCGGGCGAATTAGCATTAACCGGTGAACTGCGCCCCTTCCAGGGCGCCCTCAATTTTGCATTGAGTGCAAGAAATCAAAAAAGATCACTTATTTTGCCTGCATCCAATGCAGAAGAAGCGGCACTGGTCAATGACATCAACATTTATGGGGCAGCACATTTTAATGAAGTGTGTGCCCATTTAACCGGCCGCACTTTATTACCCGTTATTACGGCTAAAATGCCTGTTGCTGCGTTGCAGCATGTCCCTGATCTCAGTGAAGTGAGCGGTCAAATGCAAGCACGCCGTGCCTTGGAAATTGCAGCGGCCGGCGGCCACAGCCTTTTGTTGATAGGCCCGCCGGGAACGGGCAAAACCATGCTGGCCAGCCGTTTACCGGGGATCTTGCCTCAAATGACAATGGATGAAGCATTGGAAACCGCTGCAGTTTTGTCCTTAAGTCAAAGCGGGTTTAATCCAGCTCACTTCTATCAACGCCCTTTTAGAACGCCTCATCACACGTTGTCACAAACGGCTTTAGCAGGCGGCAGCAACCCTCCAAAACCCGGCGAGATTTCGCTTGCGCATAACGGCGTATTATTTTTAGATGAATTGCCAGAATATCAACGCCGTGTGTTAGAAACGTTACGTGAACCGATTGAATCAGGTTACATCACTATTTCACGAGCTGCTCATCAAGCCCGTTTTCCTGCGCGCTTTCAATTAATTTGCGCGATGAATCCTTGTCCTTGCGGTTATCAGGGCGATCCCAAACGCGAATGCCATTGTTCTTTGGATCAAATCCAACGGTATCAATCCCGCATTTCAGGCCCTTTGTTAGATAGAATTGATTTACACATTTCTGTGCCTGCCCTTCCCTATTCTGAATTGCTGGGTAAAACGGCTTCACAAGAAAGCAGTCAAAGCGTGCGGGAACGCACAACAATTGCCCGTCAACGGCAATATGACCGTCAATGCTTGGCCAATGCCTTGTTGGCGCCTGCGCAATTGCAGCAAGTCGCTGTTTTAAGTACCGAAAATGAAACGTTTTTCATTGAAGCCTTACAAAAATTACATCTCTCGGCCAGAGCCTATCACCGCCTGCTTCGGGTTGCCCGTACCCTCGCTGACCTGGAAGGACAACCTGATATCCTCCGCCACCACTTGCTGGAAGCATTAAGCTACAGGAATAAGGTCAAAATATGAACGAATATGGGGCTGTTTTTTCCTTAAAAAGGCTTTGTTTGTCAAATAGATGTAAACGATAGGTAATATTATAGTTGATTTTGTACATAAAGATTATATTTCCGTTTAAACTATGGCCACGTTCGGTTAGCCGAGCCTCTTAGATGCGCTAAAACTGAATTTTAGTTTAAAAGCAACATCAAGGTGTTATGTATTTATTTATTTAATTAATGATATACCAGGAGAAAACAATGAGACTTTATACATTACTATTAGCGAGCTGTGTAGGGTTGGCGTCAGCCGGCGCTTCTTATGCAGCAGATGATACCACAAGCAATACTGTTCCTACCGGCCCCTATGTAGAAGCCAATGTGGGTTATAGCCATGTAGACAGCGGCTTCCCTGACGAAGCCAGCCATCAGTATGGTCACATCGGAGGATACGCCGCTGACACTGTGAAAAAAGGCGGGATTGGCTATAATCTGAATGCCGGCTATCAATTTAACCAACAATTGGGGTTAGAAGCAGGCATTACGAGCTATGCTCCCCAGGATGTGGAAATGAAAGAGTTCATTGGGCATGGCGGAGGAGGCAGCACGACGCTGGCAGAAGCTTCAACTAACCGTGCCTATATGTATGACGTGGCGGGCAAATTAACTTTCCCTCTATCTAACAAATTTGACGTATTTGCCAAAGCAGGGCCTGCAATGATGTCACGCAGCCTTTCCTATACCAGCAATTCCGCTTCGGTAGATTATAAAGAACGGGCTGTAGGTGTAGCCTATGGTGTAGGTATGGATTACAATTTCACTCAGCATATCGCCTTAACCGCACAAGCAAATGGGGCAAGTCCTATTTTCCAAAGTTCTTCTGAGTCTGAGCCCAATATGCCTTCTGTATTCCTCATCTCAACCGGTTTAAAATACACATTTTAAACCCTCTCCCGAAAAGGGCGCCTCTTATTCTACTGGCGCCCTTTTTCTTTTCCTATAGACCTTAAAAATCGCTAAATTTTGCCCAATTACTTGCGGTTTGTTTCTAAAATCCCGATAATGCGCTCACTTTGTGAATAGGAGAGCGATGATGACAAATCCCGATCTGGTAAAAAAATTAAGCGATACGATTCACCAAATTGCTCAACCCGGCAAAGGCATTTTGGCTGCTGACGAAAGTGTTGCGACCGCTACTAAACGTTTGGAAAGTGTAGGAGTAGCTTCTACAGAAGAAAACCGCCGCCGTTATCGGGAAATGTTATTTTCAACACCGGGTTTGGGAGAATACATTAGCGGCGTCATTCTCTTTGATGAAACTTTACGCCAGAAAGATGCAAAAAAAACACCTTTTGCTGAAGCCTTGAAGCATCAACACATCTTGTCAGGCATTAAAGTCGACAGCGGTTTAATCAACCTGGATAACACCGATGAGGAAAAGGTAACGCAAGGTTTGGATAACTTAGCCAACCGTTTGCAAGAATATGCAGCTCTCGGCGCTTGTTTTGCGAAATGGCGTAATGTGTATACTATTTCAAAGACAACACCTTCAGAACGGGCTAATATCATCAACGCACATAATCTGGCGCGTTACGCGGCTATCTGTCAAAACAATGGTTTTGTGCCGATCGTAGAACCTGAAGTGTTAATTGATGGCGATCATAACATCCAAACTTCTGCGCTAAAGACAACGACCGTTCTTAAAGCCGTTTTTGAAGCGCTTAAATTACACGGCGTTGATTTAAAATATATGATTTTAAAACCCAGCATGGTAATTTCAGGCAAAAGTGCAAGCCCGCGTGCAGATATTGATACGGTGGCTAAAGAAACGCTCAGCGTTTTAAAAGAAACGGTGCCTAAAGAAGTCCCTTCTATTAACTTTTTATCCGGCGGTCAAACACCGGAAGAATCCACGGCCCATTTAAATCGTATGCATCAATTGGCAGGCTCCACGCTGCCGTGGAATTTAAGCTTTTCTTACGGCCGGGCATTGCAAGATCCAGCGCTTAAAGCGTGGGCAGGCAAAGAGGAGAATGTGGAAAAAGCGCAGCGTGCTTTATTCAAACGCGCTAAATTAAACGGGCTTGCCGCTCAGGGTCGATATGATCCTGCTATGGAAAACTCGGAAAATACTGATTTTGCTTAATGGCATCACCAAATCGCGCCCGTAGCTCAGTTGGATAGAGTGTTGGCCTCCGAAGCCAAAGGTCAGAGGTTCGAATCCTCTCGGGCGCACCAGTTAACTCATGTCCGTTCTGAAGACATAGGTAACAGTTCCTACCGAAGACATGGGTAACACTTTATGCCCAAAAGTCTTTAATAGATTAAAGATAAACAAAAGATATAAGAACACAGGCACATTCATTAATGAGTCAGTTCACGCTTGCCTGCGGCTCGCTCCCTCTCCCGCGCCGCGTTGCGGCTTGTCCTCTCCCACAAATGGGAGAGGGGAAAAGATCAGCAGTTAAATCCCCTCTCCCCCGCAAGCGGAAGAGAGAGCCGCGCAGCGAATTAAAAAGCGGGGAGATATTAACGTAAAAAAAGGAGAATTTGCTATTACCCGGCATTGAATTTTGACGACTCAGCCCTTATTTATTTATTGAAAATCACCCAAGTCATGAAAGATAAAGGAGGTTAAAATGAATCATTTAAGAAGATACGAACCGCTTAATATATTAAATGATATTAGCAGACTCTTTGAACATACTGTGGCGCCTCAAACCGGACGATTTAGTGAGACCGATAGTTCGAGCCTTGAAAACAGTCAATGGATCCCTGCAGTTGACGTCAAGGAAAAAAAAGACAGATTTGAAATAAAAGTGGATTTACCGGGTATTAATAAAGAAGACATTCAGATTGCGATGGAAAATGGCGTATTATCGGTAGAAGGAAAACGAAACGAAGAAAAGAAAGAAGAAGGCGATAATTATTACCGGATTGAGCGCGTTTCAGGTAAGTTTTACCGCCGCTTTGCACTGCCTGAAACAGCAGATGAAGAAAAAATACAAGCTAATATAAAAAAAGGAATTCTGGAAATCAATATCCCGAAAAAAGCCGCATCAAAATCCAGAGCGATTGAAATTAAAGAAGAAGAGTAATCACTTGTCCAAGACAGCCAAGGTCTCCCTTTTCTGACAGGAAAGCCTTGGCTTTTTCTTTTTTGCATGGCGTTTGCAGCTTGCCAAAAAAAGCTGGATTTATGTTTATAAGAAAATGGTGCCCTGTCTTAAGGATGTTTCTTAAAATTCCCTCCCTCGAGCTTTGCCCGCCGGCTTCTTTTTCAAAGAGGGCGCTGCTGCAGATGGAAATGCTATAAGTAGAAAGCAGGTTGTTTTTTATTCTGTATACCTTTCTGATGAGAGAGTTTTCCTATAATATTGAAATTATTGTGTTGTCTTTACAAAATACGCTACTCAGGATAAGCAATGATGAAAAGTAAGTGCCTTATGCCGCTTTCCATGCTATATTTGGCTTTCTTAACAACCTCTATGATTCTTTCTTATCGATTCGTTAATATTGGCCCCATACTGACAGTATCTTCTGTATTTGTCATTCCCTTTTCGTATTCCATTTCAGATATCATTGCTGAAGTATATGGCTACGATACCATCAGAAAGATTATTTGGAATGCCTTTCTCGCAGCCGCTTTTATTTTTGTAATGCTGTGGCTTTTAACCAAACTGCCGGCGTCTCCCAAATATGACCATTTTACTGAATCTTATAATATCGTATTTGGACATTCACTGAGAGTCTTCGTGTCTAATTGTATAGGTATGTTCTTTGGAATCTTCCTAAACTCTTATATTATTGTAAAATGGAAACTGCTTGTTAAAGGAAAACTGTTTTTTATCAGAACCTTATCCTCTTCAACTATCGGTGAATTTCTATTTACGGCTATAGTAGTCACTTTGGTACAGTATAATATTTCATCTCCTGCAGAAATTGCTGAAATGATAGTGGTTTCTTTTAGCATGAAGCTCATTTTTACGCTGCTTTCAGCGATTACAGGCGCTTTTTTTGTAAAGCCTTTGATAGAAAAAATTGACGGCAGGGATAGTTTTTCTGCTGCAAAAAGTTATAATCCTTTTAAATTTGAAGCCGCTAAGGAATAAATTCTTAATGATGAAAACCCTGCGTATCGCCACCCGACAAAGCCCGCTTGCCCTGTGGCAAGCCAACTTTGTTAAAGATCAGTTATTGAAATACTACCCTGATTTACAAATTGAACTCCTTCCTCTTGTCACCAAAGGGGATGCTTTAGTGGATCAATCTTTAATAAAATTCGGCGGCAAAGGATTATTTGTTAAAGAATTGGAAAAAGCCTTGTTAGATAAGAAAGCCGATTTGGCTGTTCATTCCTCTAAAGATTTACCCGCAAAATTACCTGACGGATTATGCTTAGGCGCAGTCTACGAACGCGAAGATCCGCGTGATGCTCTGGTAACCCCTCACGCAGACAAGATCGAATCCTTGCCTAAAGGCGCTGTTATCGGTACTTCGAGTTTGCGAAGACAATGTCAATTAGCGCATCACTATCCCCATCTACAATTTAAATTGCTTCGAGGCAATGTTGATACGCGCTTAAAAAAATTAGAAGCCGGTCAATATGATGCTATCATTCTGGCAGCTGCCGGATTAATCCGTTTAGGGCTGCGTAGCAAGATCACAGCTTATTTGGATGTAGCTCAATGTTTACCCGCTGTTGGTCAAGGGATCTTGGCCATTGAATGCCGTGAAGAAGATAACACGACACACACCTTAATAAGATCGTTGGAAAATAGTTCGTCACGTATTTGTCTAAGTGCAGAACGTGCCTGTAGTGAGGCATTAGGCGGCAGCTGCCAAGTTCCCGTGGCGGCTTACGCCACTTTAAAAACCCAACACTCTGAGACAGTGTTACAATTGCAAGGGTTAGTCGGTAAACCTGATGGTACGGTGATCTTACGTCATACCTTAACCGGCTCCCCCAATGAGGCCGTGCCTTTAGGACGGGCTCTCGCAAAACACCTGGCGGCAGAAGGTGCAGAAGAGATCATTCGCGAATGTCTACAACAATAGAGCTGTTGCGTGTTCTCATCACACGCCCTTTAAAACAAGCTGAAACCCTGGCAGCACAATTAAGAACGCTGAAGGCCACCCCTTTTATCTATCCTGTACTGCACATTGAACCTGTTTTACCTTATCCTGAAAAAACACTGCGCGACACACTTCAAGAAGGCGATTGGCTTATTTTTACAAGCGCTCATGCCGTGTGGTCATTGATGCCTGCACTATCCATTGTGTTACACGCTACCCCAAATCTTCGTTTGATAGCCATTGGAAAAGCGACAGGAGAAGCGCTTATAGAAGCAGGCTTCTCCCAACCGCTCATCCCGTCAAGGGAATTTTCAAGCGAAGGACTCTTGCAAGAATCGGAAATGCAAGACTGTCAGGGAAAACGGATTATTCTCGTGACGGGCGTGGGCGGACGCGCGATACTAAACGAAGAATTAACAAAACGCGGTGCCATTGTTACAAAATTGCCCGTATATCGCAGACTGCCGGGTTTCGCGCCTTCTCAAGAGACAATAGCGACTTGGCAAACCCCCGGGATTGATGTTGTAATAAGCACCAGTGCTGAAGGGCTTTGCCAATTGGTGGATCTCATCTCGAGCACAGGGAAATCCAACCGCGATTGGCTTTTGGCACAACAATTACTCGTGCTAAGTCAGCGCCTTGTACCCGTGGCTTTAGAAAAAGGGTTTTTAAAAATCCCTATCGTTGCAAAAGAAGCCACAAATGCGGGATTAATCAGCGCATTACAAGCGATGGATATACTCAAATCGATTTGAATTTAGGCGAGGCGGCAAACTCGCGAGGAAAAGGAGTGTATAATTAATACATAACTTTTGCGGCGAGTGCAGCTAACAAAGCCTACATTCAAAGCGCGAAGAGTATAGCGGCAAATTAAAAGGAATCTATTAAATGTCAACCCTCACCCTAAAAAATAAATTTTTCACTCTCATTTTATCATTGTTACTATTAATACTTATTGCAGCAGTGGCCTTTTTCTGGAGGCAAAACCAGGTTCATTACGAGAACTTGATTTCACAGCAATCCTCAACAGAAACAGCATTAACAGAAATAAAACAGACTGTATTGCAATTAAAAGAAGCCCAAGCCTCCCAAGATGATATGTTGCATAAGCAAGAGCAAAGGCTTTTTGAAGTCAATCAATTTCTGGGGCAAGAAGCGCAGAGTTGGCAGCTAATGCGTATTGAGTACCTCATTCAAACAGCCAATGATCAATCGGTATTTATGCATAAAACGAAAGAGTCAATTGCCCTCTTAAAAGCTGCAGCACAAACGATCAAAGAGGCTAACTTGCCGGCCTGGACGCCGTTGACTATCGCAGTGAATAAAGATATCGATACCTTAAACGCATTACCTGTTGGTGATTTTAATGATATCTTGAGCCAACTGAATGCTTTAGATCAAGCATTAAATCAGTTACCGCTGATCATCCCGAAATTTGAACCTCCCAAAGAGGCACCTGTTCCTGCCTCTAAAACCGAGTTAACCGCCGCCACGGTTAGTAATCCGCGCGAATGGGCATGGTGGCAAATACGTTTGAATTCGCTGTGGAAAGACTTGAAAAAAATGTTTGTGATTCATCACAATTCCAATGCGATTACCCCTATCCTTGATGCACAACAACAAGCTTATTTACGAGAGAATTTACATTTAATTCTCTTTCAAGCAAAATGGTCTTTATTCAATCAGGAAGATGCTTTATACCATTTGAGCTTAAACCAATTAACACAATGGATTAATATGTATTTTAATACTGAAAATCCTGTCACTCAAACGGTATTAGCCAATCTTGAAAACTTACAAAAACTACAATTGATTAACACTTTTCCGAGTCTTGAAGGCAGTCTCTCGGCTTTAGCAGAAATCAAAAAAAACAATCCCCCTGTGGTCTTGCAAGATAAATTTACTGTTAATAAACCCGAACTGGAAAGTATCCCTCACAGTAAAGCCCCTCAAAATCCTTCTTCTATAAGACCGCCGATCAGGCCTTCGGAAACCACTGAAACATCGGAGGCCACTGACTCATGAGAAAGTTGTTATTATTGCTGCTGGTATTGCTTCTCTCGGTGTGGCTAGGGTTGCAGATAGCCGCTGATCCCGGTTATGCCTTATTTACTTACAGAGGTTGGTCTATCGAAATGCCTTTGTGGTTAGCATTTGCAGCGGATCTGATCCTTTTCTTCATATTGTATAGTCTGATTCGCTTGATTATTGGAATACGTCGTTTATCCCGATGAATGAGGCAAAGCATACACCAAATGAATCCTAAACCACGCTGAAGCAGATAATTGTGCGCGTCCAATAGGCAAAGGTGAAGCCGCTTCCAGCGCAGTGATTGCTGCTTTATCGAGTGATTTAATACCGCTCGTTTGTAACAAGTGTATTTGTTCAATCCTGCCATCGGGATTTAAAACAAATTGCAGCCATACTGTTCCTGATTGTGAGAGTGAGAGGGCATTGGCTGGATAATAATGATGCTCTTGAATTTTGTTATGAATTAAACGCAGCAATTCTGAATCACCTTTTTCTTCCGGTGAGTAACTTCCTGCTATTTTGACTGCAGGTTTTGTTGTCTGTTTGTCTTTTTTTATAGTTCCCTTTTCTCCCAAAACGGAAGAAAGCGGTGTGAAGCGATGAGTAAAGGCTTCTGTTTTTTCATCTTTGCCGCGGCGGCGATTATTATTCTCTTTTACCGAATATAAATACACTTGATCCAGGGCAGCAGCCGGCACTCCTGCTTGCTCTTGAGATAGTGTCCATTCTGCAAATAAAACAATAAAACAAATCGTATGCAAGCTGATTGCCAGCAGCAAGGGTGTGATCATTGATTTTTTTCTTTGCCATTGCATCATAAAAATTTGTATCGCAAAGTTACCAATATATTTCTGTTGTCTGCGGGGTAATAATACTGATCAGGTGACATATAAATCACATAGTTATAATATTCTTTCCCGGTAATATTATTGATACGCGTGATCAGATCCCAGGCTTTATTGTGATAACCGAGATTGGCATTGTAGATAGTATACCCGGCAACAGGCGCTTGATTGGTATCATCACCGGAAGCATAGGTGCGTCCAGTAATTAACGCTTCGGTATAAAATTGCCACTGCGATGAAAAATCATAACGTGTTGCCAGACGTGCCATATTTTTAGCCACCAAGGGGATCCGATTACCTTCAAAGGGACCGCTGGAATAACGCCCATTCACGAAACTGTAATCGGTCAACAACCGCCATACCTCTGTGAAATCATAAAAACCACTCAACAAAACACCGCGGCGCTCTGTCGGATCCAGATTACGATTTGTCGGACGTCCGTCACTGTCATTATCGGGCGGCGCATAGGCAATTTCATTGCGAAGATTTAATTCATAGAGTGAAGCGGTGATCCCGGAATGTCGTTCCTGCCAATTAAATCCTGTTTCATAAGAAACCCCTGTCTGCGGTTTAAGTACCGTGATCGTTTGATCCGTATCAAAATTATTTTGTTCATCAGCTTTGGGAAAACGGTAATTCCCGCTTCGTCTAAGATACCCATTCAGCTGAGGTGAAAAAGCATAATATCCGCCTATTTCTGAAACTAGCGCGTGATCATTAAAATTATTTTCATTGAGTGTGCCATTTAGCCATGCGCCTCGTATACCTACTATCGCTTTTAAGCGTTCGCTAAGGGGAAACTGCCATTGCGTATACAAAGATTGGGTCATCTGAGTATCGTTTACATTAAACAAACTAAACAAGGGTGTTTCATAATGGTATTCATCATGTTCGAGATTGGCTCCTATCTTAAGTGTTGAATCCTGTTTTAAAAAACGATAATGCCCAATCAATAAAGGATTTAATTGCGTGATATTGCGAACTTGTGCGCCTTCAATGCCTGTGACAATACTGTCGCCTTGCATCCATAGTTGTGAAATATCCGCTTGTACTTGCCAATCTGATGTCAGCCATTGTTCAAAACCGCTGCTGAAAATATTATTAGTATTATTGACAAAATCATTCTCGGAATAAGTCCCTGCTTGTCTTCTGTCTTCGGAAACCTGACTTTCTGTTAAAGCGCCGGGCAATTCCAGATCATATTGATTATATTGATACTGTACAAACGCCGAACCACTGTCATATCGATATCCTGCTCTCGCCGATCCGTTTCCTGCAGTTAATGTATTATGGTCACGGTAATGGTCTGTATTGCGTGTCACACCATCAAATTGAAGATTAAAACCATTATCAAACGTATTAGCGACACTGGCATAAGTGTTAATCGTTTGATAACTTCCATATTGAATCCCTGCATCACCATTTAAGGTATCATTTTGCTTGGTGATAATATTGATAACGCCCCCAACGGCTTGATCACCGTATAATACACCTGCACTGCCAGGAAAAATTTCAATACGTTGAATGCGTGATAAAGGGATAGTACTGAGATTGGTTGAGCCCAAATCAGGGTTTGTCAAACGCCTGCCATCTATTAATATCAACGTGTTTGAAACGGCATTCTCGCCAAATCCGCGCAAACTGAAAGTTGCTTGATCGGGATCTCCTACCGTATTATAAATTTGCACACCAGGCTGCCCTTGCAGTAATTGCACGAGATCCGCAGCGCCGCTATTTTTGATTTGAGCTTCAGTGATAATAGTCGTATTAGCCAGATTGCTTAATTCATCGCTTTCTTGCGAAGCGGTTACCACTACATCAGGAACAGGGATGGAATCAGCAGCAGCTAATAGCGGGGTTACACACACGATACCATTGACAGTTAAATAAAAGGCAAAAAAGAGCAGTTTTCTACTCATTGCCAAGCCCTCCGCAAAGCGTTAAAAGAAAATGAGAACGTTTACGGATAGGTCTCCGGGCTTAGGTGTATATTAATCAACGCCTTCCCATGTTATTCACACAGTGGCTACTATTGATTAACTCTGTCGAAACAGAACAACCTTTACCGTTGCGGGGGCAGCGTTGGGTTTGTTTTAAGAAAAACGCACCAACTTCCCTGCGTTGTTGATCCGTTGGGATCGACAACGGGCTGTTTAAGCAGCCATCCGAAGTTGAGTACTTTACTAACTTAAATGAATGATGTCAAACGAAAGTTTGAACACCTTGTTCGGTAATCACAGCAGATAAAGCAATATCCCACTCATCAACCGGTAATTGTGCTTGTTCCTGGAAAGCATAAGCCAATCCAATCAATCGAGGTTTGTGAAGGAATTGTTTTCGTAAAAATGAAAAAGTCTTATCGTAATAACCGCCGCCCCTGCCTAAACGATGGCCTTGATTATCAAAAGCGACCACAGGAACTATCACGATGTCTAAGAGAGCCGGATCGATAATAATGCCTAAATTCGCTTCAGGTTCCAAAATTCCAAATGAATTGCGTATTAATGGCGTATTTTGCCGATAGGGAGCAAAACATAATTGTGATTGTATAGGAGTAACCACTGGCAAATAAGCCGCTTTTTTACTCTGCCAAATCAGCTGTGAAATCGACTCCGCAGGCATTTCACCATCGATGGAATGATATAAGGCAATATGTTTCGCTTCCTTGAAAAAAGGCTGCTTTGCTAATAAAGCAGCAACTGTTTCACCATGGTGGCTACGAATATTCTCACTGATATTTTGCCGTAAAAGACGCATATCGTGCCGTAATTTATTTTTATTAATCTCTGATAGCAATCTTTCATTCATGCAGAGTAACCTGTGTGGAATAATGGGGGCGTTCCCTGAAGATTGACAGAAGCTACTGAACCGTAAGGTTCAGGTGGGGTAACCCAGAGTTAATCTCTCAGGCTTCTTAGCAAGTAAGATGCACAACAAGACTAACGTAACGGACCCCTAGCTTATTACATTGGTTCAAGTAACGTGATGCCAATCACACAGGGAAACGCACTGTTCATTATACCTTATTCAAATTCAGTTTGCCCGTTTAAAGATAATGCTTGGTCAATCCGCTGCTGTAATTTATGCAGCCTCTCACCCATGCTGTTGATTTGTTTATCTTTCTGTTCACGAAGCAGTAATAATTCGTGAGCAATATTCAATGCTGCCATGATGGCGATCCGATCAGGCCCCGAAACCCCCGATTGACGTACAGTGCGCATGCTTTCATCCAGCAGCGCAGCCGCTTCTTGCAATTCCGGGATCTTATCCTGCGGACATTTGATTTTAAAATGCCTGCCTAAGATATCAACTGACATAGTATCTTGATCACTCATCTTTTCTATTCCTCTGTTTCTAAGACCGTCAAGGGTTTTGTTGGGGCAGCAGGCCGTGTCTGAGCCAAGGCTGTTTTGAGAGCAGCGATAATATCTGCCAATCTTTCCCGGGTAAGTTCTTGTTTATCTCGCAAACGCTGCTCGGCCAGGCATTGCGCCTGATATTGTCGCTCAAGGAGTAGATGCTGCTTTTTGAGGGCAGAGTATGATTCCCCCAGATCCGCAACCTTGGTTTCAAGCAATGCCAGTGCCTGCAACGTTTTCTCCATGGCGGACAGGGGGATATCCATTGTGTTGTCTCTTTTTTGATTCACCTGAATTACCCTTTCTTATCCTGAGTTTAAACTATTCCCACTATAGGAAATTTCAAACAACGGGTCAATCAGCTTGCCAATAGCAGAAGCTTCTTAAATATTGTATACTTTTTAGAGAAGAGAAGTTCCTTTAAAAAGGAAGTTTTCTTATTCCTCACAGGCAGATTCGATACCGCATCTTTTGTTCTGCCCGTTGAGTTATAATTGTACAATTTATCTGCTTAGCGGCATCATCAACCCAGTGGAGACACAGCAATGGAAAAAAATGATACTCTTTTTCCGCAATCTGACGAGGTATACGGCCGTTTGCGCAATCTGTATACCACTATCAGTACTGCTGAAATTCATGGCCTTGTCACCGGTGTCGTTTCTGCCGGCGTTTGTGCCAATGGACTTTCATGGATTGATTCCATTCTCGGCGCCTTAGCCCCCCATCCTGCCGCAAAAGCCAATAATCGTTGTGTCTTACTCAGTCTATACCATCTAATTTCTGAACAATTAAGCGGTATGGGACTGCAATTTCAACTGTTATTACCCGAAGAATCGGAAGGATTGATTGCGCGCGCCCAAAGTTTGACCGATTGGTGCGCTGGATTCTTAAAGGGGTTAAATTTTGCAGGTTTAAGACACTATGACGATTGTTCACAAGAAACTGCCGAAGCCCTCTATCATTGCGTTGAAATTTCAAAACTTGATTACGATAGTATCGACTGTTCGGAAAGCGATGAATTGGCATTTAATCAAGTCGTGGAATATGTGCGTTTAACTGCTATTCTGGTACACAGTGAATTTGGCGGCGGCGATATGGAACACCATGCTGATCGTTTACGTCAAATGCAGCCTTTTATGCCAATAGAAAGTACTATTCACTAATGAAGATTGTAAAATCCCCCCGATGTACGCTTTGCGTACCTCGGCCCCCTTTTTCAAAGGGGGTGTAAAATGACCCCTTTTGCCCAACGACGCGCAGCGCTTGCGAAACTCATTGGCCGTGATGCTATTGCCATTGTTGTTAATCCGCCTGCAGCGCCTGATCCAGAATATTCACATCGAAATTACCGTCCCAATAATGATTTTTATTATTTAACGGGGTTTAGTGAAGCAAATGCGGTAGCTGTTTTCCTTCCCACCGAACAAGGCTGCGATTTCATCTTGTTTAACGAACCTTATGATCCAGCTCAAGCCCAATGGGAAGGCGCAAGGGCTGGGCAAGAAGGCGCTTGCCGCTTATTTGGCGCAACCCATTCTTATCCTATCGCTGACCTCGACAAACACATGCCTTCATTATTGAGCCCTTATCAAAGTGTTTATTTTCCGATGCACCCTTCTCTTAATATGCATCAACGCGTACATCAATGGGTAGAACAATTAGCAGAAAAAATCCGCACCGGTCTCTCTTATCCTACGATATTTCGAGATATCCACAGCACAATTGCCAATTTTCGTCTTTACAAAGATGAAACCGAATTAAATTGCATGCGCCGTGCTGCCGCTATTTCAGTAACAGCTCATGAACGCGCCATGCGTTCGACAAAACCCGGCATCAATGAAGCTGATTTGTATGCGGCCATGATGCATACTTTTATCTCGCATGGCTGTTTTCAACCCGCTTACACGCCTATTATCGGTGGCGGCAACAATGCCTGTATTTTGCATTACTCTCAAAATAATGCCGTGATTAAAGCAGGCGATCTGGTTTTAATCGATGCCGGTGTTGAATATGATTATTATGCTTCGGATATTACGCGTACTTTTCCCGCTAATGGTCGTTTTACCGGAGAACAACGGGCAATTTATGAAATCGTCCTGGCAGCACAATCAGCCGGCATTGCCACCATTGCGCCGGGACACAGATGGGATGAAGCCCAAGAAGCCATTGTTAAAATCATTACGCAAGGTTTAGTGGATTTAAAAATCTTGTCAGGAGATATTGATAATTTGATCGAAACAAAAGCTTATACGGCTTTTTATATGCATCGATCGGGGCACTGGATAGGGCTGGCAACCCATGATGTAGGCGCTTATAAAGATACTGCGAAGCAATGGCGAAAATTGGAAGCCGGTATGGTATTAACGGTAGAACCGGGTATTTACATCAATCCCAACAGCCCAGGTGTTGATGAACGCTGGCAAGGCATTGGCATTAGAATTGAAGATGATTTAGCCGTTACACAAACAGGCCATGAAATTTTAAGCGCGGGTTTAGTTAAAACGGTTGCGGAAATCGAGTCGATCGTTGGAAAACCCGAATGAACGCAGCCGCTCACTATGATATCGCTATCGTAGGCGGCGGCTTGGCAGGCAGCAGTTTAGCCTTGGCTTTATCGCAAATCCGCTATCCCTTATCGCAAAAACCACTGCGCATCGCCATTATTGAAACAAAGCCCTTCACACAAACAGCCTTTTCACCGTCTGATGGGCGTCATTTGGCATTGGCTTACGGCTCAGCTCGCATTTATCAATCTTTAGGCATGTGGGACATTCTGGGCTCAAAAGCCTACCCTCTTAATGAAATTCACGTTTCGGAAAAAGGTTCTTTTGGATTTACCCGTTTTAAGGCTGCCGCAGAAAAAGTTCCTGCATTAGGTTATGTCCTGTCTTTAAACACGCTGCAAGAAACCTTAATTAAAACCTTACAAGAAAAAAATCATATCCAGTGGTTTTGTCCTGATACGGTTACAGAAGTACGGCGTGACAATAACGTTAACTTCTTGCAGCTTGAAAAAGGAATGACGCTTTCTGCTGAATTGGTCATTGCAGCTGATGGGGCTAACTCAGCCATTCGAACATTGCTGAACATTCCCATTGAAACACAACATTACGGCGAAGATGCACTGGTCACTACAGTGGATGCTACGCAGTTGACACACACCGCTTATGAGCGCTTCACTGCAAAAGGGGTTATCGCTATTTTGCCGATTAGCGATACACGTGCTGTTTTAATTTGGACAGGCCCCTCTGAATGGATTGCCCATTTACGACAAATGGATTTGCAGGTTTTTCTGAAAACCTTGCAAACCTATTTCGGTTATCGTGCTGGAAAATTGACTAATCCCGGTAAATTTCATGTTTACCCTTTGCAATTGATTGTGGCTCAAAAAATAGTTCAAGACGGCGTTGTCTTAATCGGTCACGCTGCCCATACTTTGCATCCCCTGGCAGCGCAAGGATTTAATCTGTCTTTGCGCGATATCAGTACATTGGCTGAAATGATAGAAACGAGAATCTCCACAGGCAAGGCTTTGTTTGATCTCCAGTGGTTGAAAGCTTACAGCCAATTACGAGAGTCTGATCAAAAAACCATTATCCGCTTAACTCATCGTTTAAGAGATCTCTTTAGCCAAGATTTATTTCCCTTAAAAGCAGCACGTAGTCTCGGTTTGAGCGCGTGTGATCTGTTCCCACCGATAAAAAGTGCCTTGGCTCGCAAAGCCATGGGTATTGCGGGACGTTTGCCGCGTGCCGATTAGAGTCTATCGTCAGTTAAATTATAAAACCAAAATACCGCTTAAATTCAAGCCATGTAATAGCATCATGTCGATATTAGGCAACGGATCTAGGGAAAACGGTATAAACAGGTCATCAACATAGAGAGAAGTGTAATCATTGTCTCTCTGTGTTCCTAAATCAAGCGTATCGCCTGTGATGAGCCCCAAATCAGATAGTGAATGTGATTCAAGTAATCCTAAAGCAGGAAATGCAGAATCGCTAAAGAGTGTACTTTGAGTGGAAATTTGATCGCTTATGATTAGCGGTAAAAGAATAGCAATCGGCAATACAGCGATATTATATCGAATGCCTTCTGCAAGCCATTCGTGTGACAAAAGATTTTTGGGGTTTACTAAAACGACAGGGAGCTCATTGTTATTAGCAACAGAAAACAAATCTTCCTGAAAAAGGTTTTCACTATTCTCGCTTGAATTTTTTAAGAAATCATCCAGGGCATCGGCAAAGGGATTTACCAATGTTGTCGATCCTGAATAGGTTGTGACATATCCTTCTATCACGCTGCGGCCCTGCAGATGGAAATTGCCGCTGGATAGTATCATGGAAGGAAGCCTCTAGTGGCTATTAAAGCAATCCCGTACGGTTACCCGTCCCTTATCTTTTTTAGTATAGCAGAAAACGGCTTATTTTTCGACCTTCCACACAGTTTATTTTATTAAAATCAACAACTTAAATTAAATTGTTCGCGGGACAAGGGAAGCAGAAGGATTTCGATCAACTGGATGTGTTTTATCGGCAGTTTTCGCAGATGTTTTATTCCAAAATACATTACGCGCATGTTGTGCACACAAGCTTTTTTTAACTTTCGCAGGGAGTCTGTCCGCCACAGCCTGTGTGTTAATACGACCATAATTTCCAGTAGAGGCTTTGGCCTCGATCGCACGCGCCAATACTTGTTCTTTCACTTTTACGTGATAAGCTTCATGACATAACATTTTCTTCTCTTTCTTGTCTTCAAAAAATCTATATGGATCACAGAATGTCCCTTTATTTTTTCTAATTTCCCTATCGCCGATCTGTTGTTTTAGTGTTGATCTGGCATCAGTTGCCTGCTTGCTGCTTTGTTTTTCACCAACCAACGATACTGACATTTCATGTTTCACTTGTCGGCAGGCATAATGAGTATATGTATTATAGGCAAGATGCCCTGCAATCATGGCAAGCGTTATTACTGACAACACAGCTGCTGCTGTTAAAAGCGGCGGGCAAGCAACGCCTACAACAAATGCCAGAATAAGCAGTGATGATCCAAAAGTAATGCCTCTTTGCGCAAATTCAATTTTTTTGATATCCCGATCTTCTGCTCGGCATTCCATGATCAAATCGGCGGCCAAAGTTTCTTCTTCGGTTGCAGGGGCATCTAAAATAGCTGCAATCGCTGCACTCTTTCTTGAATTCTCGCCACTATCCGTTAAAGCATCGATCAATTCTGCTTTAAGTTCGACTTTGTTCTTGCTCCCATAGCAACGAATCTTCGCAGACGTCTCCAGATTACAAGCTATTTCTTCATCCTGCGCACTTAATGTTTTATACAAAATGATAGATTCTGTCTCTAACTCACTTCTCTTTTTAATCAACTCTCTTTTTTCTTTTGCTAATTCTTTTGCTTTATCAAACGCTTCCTTTCTCTTTGTCTGATTATAGAAATCTGTATAAGCAGCATCGATTTGACTTTGATATTCTCTTGTCTTTGTGTTGATTTCTTCATTAATCCGCTTAATATCGGAGATATTATCTTTTAGCAAATACGGTTTATGGGTTTTGACTTGTGCATTCAAAAAACTAACACCCGCGCTAACAAATTTCATGCCTGCAAAAACACTGAGCATCCCTGTTGCCAGTATGGGGGTACTGACCATTCCATCAGATGCTGATGTCGCTTCAGTGACGCCATCCCAAACATTAAATGCAAACGCAGAAAGCGCACTCAGAGCAATCCCTACCGTAATACTGGCTTCTATTTTTTCACGTCCGCGCAGATCCCCTTTTTGAAGATGCTCACGGGCATAGCGGATCTCTGCGATACCCGGGAGTGTTTTGATGCTGTTGATAGCATCGGTTGATTCAGTACTGGTGACAACAGCGTAAAGTTTGTCAGCCTGCCCCGGGAAGGCAAATGTTAAACACAAAGCGGTGGGAACAGCAGCAATAAAAAGAAAGGTACCTATAGTGGCGGCGGCATATTTTACTTTTTTAGGCAGTGTTGGGAATACCGCATCTTTTTTCTTTTTAACACGTTGTTGCAAATCATACAGATAATACTCTTCTGTATTTGTTCGATGATCTGCCAACACTGAATAGGGCGGCATGCCTTAAACCCCTTGTTTTTATAGTCATTTAAAAATAGTTAATAAGTTATTTTATAAGAAAAAGCTCACAAAAGCAAGGAAGTTTATGCCGATAGACAGCATTAGGCTAACCAGTTGATCTATATAGTTTTTTCTCATGCTGCGCAGCAGGGATGAGGGTTGCAGCAAGCGGTATATACCCAGGTATATCAACGTGTTACATTCCTCGTCTTGAGCTGGCAGGATCAAAGGGGCAAACAATGGCTATCATGCAGACTAAACATCCTCGAAAAAAAACCTTAAGCCTTTTCTCGCTGGTCATGATCAATGTCATCGCGGTAGACAGCCTGCGTAACCTCCCTCTCAGTGCAGAATATGGGTTATCACTCCTCTTTTTTTACGCTGTTGGCGCGCTTTGTTTTTTCATTCCCATTTGTTTGGTGACAGCAGAATTAGCAACCGGCTGGCCTACCACCGGAGGATTGTATATCTGGGTGCGGGAAGCCTTTGGCCGGCGCTGGGGGCTGCTCGCGATTTGGCTGCAATGGGTTTATAACATTGTGTGGTATCCTACTATCCTCGCCTTTTTGTCATCCACTCTGGCTTATTTAGTCAACCCAAACCTTGCTGAAAATCGGATTTATACCTTAAGCACTGTGATGATAATTTTTTGGGTAACGACTTTCATTAATTGTTTTGGTATGCGTGCATCAGCGTGGTTAAGCACAGCCGGCGCTTTGTTTGGCACTTTATTACCGATGCTATTGATTACCGTTTTAGGAATAGTGTGGCTTTTCAATGGACATGTGAGCGCTATCTCTTTCTCACCTATTGCTCTTTTACCCGATCTGCATGCCTTTAATAATATCGCTTTTTTTATCGCGATTTTATTTGGTTTAGTGGGTATTGAAATGTCTGCTGTACACGCAGGCGATGTCACGCATCCTGAACGTGATTACCCGCGGGCTTTGTTAATTTCAGCCGTTGTTATTTTATTCACCCTGGTAGGCGCTTCGCTGGCTATTGCCATTGTATTACCGCAAGAAAAGATCAGTTTAGTCGCGGGACTTATTCAAGCTTACAGTGTGTTTTTCGAATCCTTTCATTTAACGTGGATGATACCGGTGATGGTGATCCTGATTGTCGTCGGCGGAATGAGCGGTGTCGGCGCATGGCTCATGGGGCCTGCGCGCGGTTTGATGGTAGCAGGCAACGATGGATATCTCCCTTCGCTCTTTGTTAAATGTAACCGTTTTGGCGCACCGCAGCGTGTACTCATTACTCAAGGGCTTGTTTTTAGTGTCTTATGTTCTGTCTTTTTATTAATGCCTACCGTGAACAGTTCTTATTGGGTTTTGTCTGCCTTAACGGCGCAATTGGCTTTAATTGTCTATATTTTATTTTTCGTAACAGCATTGAAGCTTCGGCATAAACACGCTCATGTAAAACGGGCTTATCAAATTCCCGGCGGCCCGTGGGGAATAGGCATTGTTTGCGGAATGGGTTTAATTACCTGCTTTTTTGCGATTGTAATAGGCTTTATACCGCCTGAGCATATCTTCATTAATAATCTTGTGAGTTACGACGCCATTTTGGTGACGGGCTTGCTCTTATTTTGCGGCGTGCCGTGGTTGTTTAGAGATAAGAAGGCCTAGAGATTATAAAGTTACACTCTCCATGATAGTAAAAGCAAGTTCAGCAGAATGCTTCACTTGTTGCTCATCCCATCCAAGCCCCTGTTCAAGGATGATGATTTCTGAACTTATATTATTCAGATCGAGTTTGACTTTTTGGATTATTTCTTCTATCCCTTTTTTTTCGGTATTGACCTCATCAATCTTTTTCTTATCTCTGTTATAAACATCAATAGCGAGTTGCAGACGAGACTGTTCTTTTGCCAAACCCTCGTTTTTTTCATAGGAATCAAGATTAATCGTATTTATATATCTTTCTAGCTCGATATCATTTTCCCGTGATTTTGCTACAAATTTATGTCTCCAGTAATTTAATCTTGTGGTATAAAAAATAGGGATTTGCGGTTTGCTATCAAGATAATCTTGTGTTTCACTAAAAATTTCTTCCACTGTTTCACATATTTTTTTATACGATTCCAAATAAGCTAATAACGCTTTATCTTGTATCCTGCCAAAAGAATCTACCTTTATCTTAACTTCTTCTTCAATTTTATTGACTTTTTGCCTGCAGTGAATCAGTAAGTTTTCAAATTCTTCCTGGAAAACCAAAGCTGTTTTTTTTGTGTCTGCAAAGGCACCTAAGTAATATTCGGGTAAGTTTTTTGCTTTCAAAACGATCTCATTTGTTTTCTCTAACACAAATAATATACTTTTATAAAGATCAATATTTGTCTGATATGCAGAAGTTATTTCTTTGAACAAGGTAGTAATATAATTGATAGCATCTTTAGTGTTTTCAGATTCCAGGCAGTCAACTCGTCTTTGCAGACGTTCTTTCTGATAGCTTAATTCTTGTTCTTTTTCTTTAAAAGAAGATTTTAATTTGTTTAGCCGTGCTTTTTTTTGAAGAAAGCGTTGCATTCGATTATATTCAAGACTGGGTTCAGCAGCATTTACTATATTGCGAATTAATCCAAACTGTTCCAGGTAAGCAGTATTAGTTTGCATTGCGGCTTTCCCAGACATGCTTTACTCCTTAAATCATATTTATAATCTCTATTAAGTGGGAAATATTTTACCGCATATTGCTATAAAGGACAATAGCTTTCTTATTAAAGGAAGTTTTGGCTTAAATGATACTAACACAGTGTAAAGCAAATTCCGTAGAACACGTCATCCCGGAAATGCCCCGGACAATCGCGAAGCGATTTCCGGGGTGACGGGCGTTGTCCAGATCCATTCTTAAAATTAATATGCCGATACAGCTATGCTATCTCCATTCTGATGATCAATATCAATCTGCTTCGCAGAAGCAGGCAATTGCAATTCTCCAGGAACGCTTTCTCCATGAGCCCACATACTCGAACTACTCTTCGAATTCCATTGATGTTTTGTCTGCGGTGACATCTCTTCTTTACCTTCCGCTTTAGGAGAAGGCGCACTTGTGACAGGATTATCTGTACGAACAGCAACCTTGTCAGCACAACCCCTTGTATCTCCGCCTACTGTAACTGTAGTTAATGCATCTATTTTTGTTGAAACTTTTTGTACTTTCTTTCCTTGGAACAGGTTGCCTAACGTTTCTGTAAACCGCGCAATCAATACGGGTACTGCCGCTATTGTCTCTGCTATGGCACCAAAAACTCTCATTATAGAGGAAGTATTCGATGCATTTTGTCCAGATCTCTCAAACGCTTGAGTATCTTTAACTTCATTAGCAGCTACTTCAACGTTTCTTTTTGGTAAAACATTAACATTCCGAACTAAAGCCGGTTCTCGTAATTGATCGTTTGTTAAACGGGTACTAGGCAATGTTACTTTGTTAAACCAAGCTGATTGTTGGGAACTCGTTTTTAAGAAGTCAGCACCTCCAGATTGCTTTGCAAGTTCTTGCATATGGGCAACTGCGTCTGCCTGTCCAGCTTGTTTATACAGTTCTGCAGCAGCAAGATACTTTCTAGCTGCAGCTTC
>JAJNDI010000014.1 GCA_021156325.1 Gammaproteobacteria bacterium | reverse complement strand
TGCCGAACAAAAAAGTATCTGTAGTTCATCCGCTATCCAATGAGCCAATGCTATATCATTGTCGCCTCCATGCTTTGTTCTATGCTGACTCATCCAAAATTTGGCATAGCCTTTGCCATTAACAAAAAAACTGTGGCGTCTAAAATCCAATATTGCAGCGTTTGCATCATTGCTTCGCGGAGATTTAAAGGTTAATACTTCTGTGGCGCCATTCCAGACAAACTCTTCTTGTAAAACCTCGTTTCTATTTTTCTGGGCAACAATTTCGGTAAAAAAAGTAGAAGGTGTGATGACTTCTTCAAAGCGATTGGGGCCTGGCATAATGTCTCCTGCTTGTAATAATTATTGTTAATAAAGGGTATTTGTTATTTTACGGCGCCACATCAGCCCCGTTGTCTTCTCGCAATCCTAGCATAAATTTTGGAATAAAACCTTAAGAAAATCTTAGAAATACAACGTGTTGTTTTTTAACAAAAAACTTTTTTTCTTTCCTCTGCCAGCATATCCCCTGTATAAGCTTTCTCATTTAGCGTATAGTGGGGCATTCAAAATCCTGATGAGAGGTTCCCATGTGCGGCATTGTCGGCGCTATTGCAGAGCGTGATGTCTGGCCTGTTTTATTATCAGGCCTGGAGCGGTTGGAATACCGAGGCTATGATTCCGCCGGTATGGCCATTTTAAATGGAAGTCAACGTCTTAACCGTATTCGCAAAAAAGGCAAAGTCAGCGAATTGGCAGCCTTCCTTAAAAAAGAAAACCTGCCCGGTCATACCGGCATTGCACACACCCGCTGGGCGACTCACGGAGCGCCGGCTGAACACAATGCCCATCCGCTGATGTCTCCCAACGCTGATATTGCTGTCGTTCATAATGGGATCATTGAAAATCACATCGAATTACACGAAGCATTGGTTAAAGCAGGTTATGTTTTTGATTCACAGACGGATTCAGAAATCATCGTGCATCTATTGCATCAACAATTAGCACACACATCGGATTTATTAAAAGCCGTTATCGCCGTCACTCAACAATTAAAAGGCGCTTTTGCCATCGGGATTGTACATGCGCTGCATCCGCACCGCTTGATTGCTGTTCGCCAGGGCTGTCCTCTGGTTATTGGTTTAGGCAAAGATGAAAACTTCATTGCCTCCGATCAATTAGCATTACTGCCTTTAACACAGCAATTTATTCATTTGGAAGACGGCGATATCGTGGATCTTCGTCTGCGAGAATATACGATTTACGATAAACACCATAGCGTAGTCGATCGCTCCATCCACCGTTCAACATTGCTTGCTGATGAAACCACTAAAGGCCATTACCGTCATTACATGGAAAAAGAAATCCACGAACAACCCGCGGCATTAACACAATTGCTGGAAGGGCGTTTGGGTGATACTCAAATCCTGTCAGAAGTTTTTGGTAATCAGGCAGAACATATTTTTCCACGCGTTGAGCGGGTGCAAATAGTGGCTTGCGGTACCAGTTATCATGCGGGTATGGTAGCCCGTTACTGGCTGGAAAGTTTGGCGAATATCCCCTGCCAGGTGGAAGTGGCAAGTGAATTTCGTTACCGTAAAACCGTTACCCAGCCCAATACGTTATTCGTAACGCTTTCCCAATCAGGTGAAACAGCTGATACTTTGGCCGCACTTCGCAGCATTAAAAATAGCGGCTATCTAGCAAGTCTCGCTATTTGCAATGTGCCTGAAAGTGCATTAGTGCGGGAGTCCGATCTGGTTTTAATGATGCGAGCCGGGCCAGAGATAGGCGTTGCCTCTACCAAAGCCTTTAGCGCGCAATTGACGTCACTCTTAATGTTAACGACCGTACTGTCTCGTAATCACTACGGTAAGCAAAACCCGCAAGAAGCCCATTGTGTGAAACTGCTGCGCACTCTCCCCACGCAGGTTAGTCATGTACTGTCGCTGAATAACCCTATCAAACAATTGGCAGAATTTTTTGTCGATAAACATCATGCGCTTTTTTTAGGCCGCGGCATCCATTATCCGATTGCGCTGGAAGGGGCGCTGAAATTAAAAGAAATCTCTTATATTCATGCAGAAGCTTATCCTGCCGGGGAATTAAAACACGGCCCCTTGGCTTTGGTTGATGAAGATATGCCGGTAGTTACCGTCGCTCCGAATGATGCGTTGTTGGGGAAATTGAAATCCAATCTTCAGGAAGTGCAGGCACGCGGTGGAAAATTGATTGTATTTGCCGATGAAACCGTACGGTTATCTTCATCCAATGGTTCGACCATGCTCTTGAGTATCGCGGTTCCCAAAGTCGATGAAATTATTGCACCGATTATTTATACCATTCCGTTGCAATTATTGGCTTATCACGTCGCGGTATTAAAAGGCACCGATGTCGATCAGCCGCGTAATCTCGCGAAATCAGTGACGGTAGAGTAATAATTTTTTATTCTTAACTGCTTAGCGTGCCTTCTTCGCTATCAACCTTAACCTGCTCTATAGCGGCTAGAAAAACAACCTGTTATAATAGCCAATCTGTCTTTGATACAAGGAACCATCAAAATGACCTCTCCACTGACCGCAGGCAAATTACCTGCATCGTTTTTAAGTTCATTGATCGATAAATTTGAACAAACCAGTCCTGCCATTATTATTCCGCCTAAAATCGGGATTGACGCAGCAGGTCTTAAATTAAATGCAAACTATTATGCTGTTTCAACTGATCCTATCACGTTTACAGACAAACACATTGGAATGCACAGCGTTACTGTCAACATCAATGATATTGCTTGTTTGGGTGCAAAACCAAAATGGTTTACAGCAACCATACTATTACCGGAAGGTATACAACGAGAAGCTATTTCCGTACTGTGGGATGATTTAGTCAAGACTTTATCGAAATATGGGATCTGCGCTATCGGGGGACACGTTGAAGTAACACCTGTAGTGAAACAAACCGTGATAGTGGGACAAATGATAGGAGAATGTATCGGAAACAGCTTATTAGATCCGCGAGACTGTGAAGCAGGCGACAAAATTTTACTATGGCAGGCCATTGGTCTGGAAGGAAGCGCTATCATCGCTTCAGAACACGCCGATAAATTAGCTTCTCGTTATTCCGCTGAACAAATACACTCTATTCAGCAATATATTCATGATCCCGGCCTTTGTGTGTGGCCAGTCGTTGAAAAATTATTGCCGCAAGCCGGTGTAGTGGCACTGCATGATCCCACCGAAGGCGGGGTCGCAACAGCCTTGCATGAAATTGCCAATTGCGCTGACTGCGGGCTGCAGATCCAGGAAGAAGCTATTCCGATTTTGACCGAAACCAAAGCAATCTGTGCTTTATTTGGATTGGATCCATTGGGTTTATTATCTTCAGGCTCATTATTAATTGTCTGCCGTCCTGAAGTGGAAGGGGAAATCTTAAGGAAACTTTCGGGTGAACCGATCACGCAATTAGGGGAATTAACGTCTAACTCGATGGAGCGCTTATTATTTAAAGGCAAAGAGTTTCGCGCGCTCCCACAGTTTGATAAAGATGAAATAATAAAATTGCAGAAATAATTTTATTTTTTGTTTTTATCGAGTTTTTCATCTAAAAAAATGTCAATATTTTTAATAAGTGTTTTAAAGCTTTCATTTTCATTATTAAAAAGCTGTTTTTGCCACGTAATACTCAACTGGTTTTTATCGACATCATGCCGGATAACTGCCCCTGCGCCGGTAGTCGCATGATCTCCAATATTCACAGGCGCTCTCAATAAGGTATTGGATCCGATAAAAACGTGATCCCCAATACGGGTTTCATATTTATTACATCCATCGTAATTACATGTGATGGTTCCTGCGCCAATATTGGTATAAGAACCGACAATAGCGTCTCCCAAATAAGTTAAGTGTCCCGCTTTGGTATTTTTGCCTAATTTCGCTTTCTTTAATTCTACAAAATTTCCGATATGAACTTCTTCCGCTAAAATGGTTCCCGGGCGGATGCGGGCAAAAGGGCCCACAGCACTGTTATCGCCGATAGTGGCGCCTTCAACTACTGAATGGGATGCTATCCGGACTCCCTTACCTATAGTGCTGTCCTTGATAATCGTATTAGCGCCAATATAAGTACCTTCTCCCAGTGACACTTCTCCTTCAAATATCGTGTTCACATCGATAGTCACCTCTTTACCCACCCTCAGTTCACCGCGAATATCAACCCGCTCAGGATCGATTACCGTCACACCTTGTTCCATGAGTTTAGCAACTTGTAATCGTTGATATTGACGCTCAACCTTTGACAACTGTGCTTTATTATTAATTCCCAATGCTTGCCATGATTCCTTACAAACAATAGGGATAATGGTAATACCCTCTCGGTGCAATAGTTCCACCAAATCTACCAAATAGTATTCACCTTGCGCATTCCTATTAGTAATTCTGGGTAAATACCGTTGTAACAATGATACCGGTAAAGCAAATACACCCGTATTAATTTCATTGATTTGATGGATTCTATCTTCTTTAATGTCTTTTTGTTCTTGAATGGCAATGACTTTTTTACCATCCTCATCTCGAATAATACGGCCTAACCCGTCTGGATCTTCAACACAGGCCGTCAATACACCCATCTGATCTTTTTTATCCAGGATTTTCACTAAATCCTGCAAACACCTTTCCGAGATGAGCGGCATATCCCCTAATAAAATCAATACCGTGTCTTTTTCATTAAGAAAAGGCAGTACATGTTTTACGGCATCTCCCGTTCCCTGTTGTTTGGGTTGATTAACCCAGTGAATAGGTACAGGGTAATTCTCAAAAGCTTTTTGAAGCTGCTCTCCCCCATACCCATAAACGACATGGATAAGCTTCGGTTTTAAGCCGTTAACGGTATTAAGTATGTGCGCTAAAATGGGTTTCCCCGCCACAGGATGCAAGACTTTGGGCTTATCAGAACGCATCCGCGTTCCTTGGCCTGCTGCAAGAATGATAATGTGAAATGCCATGAATGCCTTCGATATGAATAGAATCGCTTTGATTATAATCCCTGATACGGCCTTTTGACAGGGAGAGAAAAAGCCGTGATTAAGTCCCTCTAATGCCTGTGGATAAAATGTGTACTCTTTTAATACCCCAAATTCATCCCCTGTCTCTAACCGGGTACCAGCAGGCTGCCCTCTACTTACCCACACCCTTTTAACTACTATAACTCTTTGTAAATAATGGTAAAATAAGCCTTATACACAGAATTGAGTGTGACTAATAATAACAATAATAAGGTTTTATATATAAGAAATTAATATTATTAAGAGCAATTATTCTATACCCTTTGAAAATTATCTTCAGATAGCCTATGATTCCCTCCCTTATGGCTGAAGGAAGCCCTTCAGCATTAACTTATAGGCGATAGTGAGTTATGAAAAGAACATACCAACCCAGCAAATTGAAGCGAGCCCGTACCCACGGCTTTCGTGAACGTATGAAAACCCGCGGCGGACGTGATGTATTGAAAAGTCGGCGCGCAAAAGGACGCAAGCGGCTTACTGTGTCGTCATGATTGATGGGCAAAGAACCTGCGCTTCTATTTCAGCGGGAGAGTCGCCTCTGTACCCCTTCTTTATATCGACGCGTATTTGAATCTCCTTCAAAACGGTTTCAGACACGTTCCTTCCGTTTACTTTGTTTAGAGAATGAACTGAATCACCCTCGTTTAGGGGTAGTGGTTTCTAAAAAATCTTCCCCGCTGGCGGTCAGGCGTAATATGGTCAAGCGGGTTGTTCGCGACAGTTTTCGCCGATATTCTTTGCGCTTAGGTAAAATTGATGTGGTTGTGATTGCCAAAGAAGGCTCTATGAAATTCTCCAAGCCTGATTTTACGGATTGGAAAGAGGATATTAAAAAACAATTGCGGCAGGAAATAGAAACATTATGGCAAAAGTTAATGTCTTCATAAAATCGATGTTGATAGGAGGTATTCGATTTTATCGCTTAGCTTTCAGTCCTTTTATGGGATGGCATTGCCGCTTTTACCCAACCTGTTCTCATTATGCGATAGAGGCGCTTGAAGAACACGGTGTGATGAAAGGCGCTCTGTTAACTGTAAAACGGCTTTTGCGCTGCCAACCCTTTTGTAAAGGGGGGATTGATTGGGTCCCTTCTGTTAATCAGGACAAATAAGAGAGAGTTTAAATATGATAGGACGTAGTGATATCAAACGGGTAGTTTTAATAGGACTGCTTTTTTTTATTGGCTTGCAGTTATGGACTGCGTGGCAAAAAGAAGTTACTAATAAACCGGCTGTTCCAATGGAAAAAACTTTAGCAGCAGAGAGTGCTTCTGAAACTGGCGTGCCGATTTTCTCAGAAGCGGTCAAAACCACAGCCTCGCAAAGCGGTTCTAACGCGAGTGTGCCGGCAGCGGATAGTAATACAAATAAAGTAACCCCTGCTTCTCGCATGATCGATGTTAAAACCGATGTTTTAGCAGTGCAGATAGATCCGGTAGGCGGAAATATTATTCACTCTCAATTATTGGCTTTTCCTGAAGAACGGGGGAGCCTTACCCCTTTCACTTTGTTAAATGATGATCTCGCAACACGATACCTTGCTCAAAGCGGATTAACAGGAAAAGAAGGACCTGATACCGCTTCTCAAGTGGCAAGCTATAAAGCCTCTCAAACGCAATATGTGTTAAGTGATGATCAAAATAACCTTCAAGTTGAGTTATCTTGGATAGGCAATAATGGACTTCAGATCAAGAAAATATATAGTTTCCATCGCGGACAATATGCTATTGATCTTACTTATTCGATTCAGAATAAAAGAACAAAACCGTGGCAAGGTTATATTTATACGCAATTACAGCAAAAAGCCCTTGAAACTTCTTCCAGTTTTTTAGGTTTACATACCTTTACCGGCGCTGCGATTTCAACGCAAGCTAAAAAATATCAAAAGTTAAGCTATGACGATTTACGGGAAGAGTCAGTGAATATCCAAAGTAAAGGGGGATGGCTCGCGATTCAGCAGCATTATTTTATCAATGCATGGGTTCCGCCGCAGACACAAATCAATCGTTATTACAGCAAAGCTGATTCCAATGGGGTTTATACGATAGGCGCTATCAGTGATGCAATCACAGTTTTACCGGGACAACGTGTTGAACAAAAAGCTATATTATATACCGGCCCTGAAAGCGCCGAGCGGCTAAAAACCATTGCGCCGCATTTAGATCTAACCATCGATTATGGGATCTTCTGGGTTATCTCCAGCGCCTTGTTTTGGTTGATGAATAAAATCCACGGTATTGTCAATAATTGGGGTTGGTCGATTGTCTTATTAACCCTCTTGGTGAAGGCGGTTTTTTATAAATTATCCGTTGTTTCTTATCGCTCAATGGGAAAGATGCGAAACTTACAGCCCAAGGTACAAGCGTTGAAAGAGCGTTGTGGTGATGATAAACAAAAATTCAGCCAATCCATTATGGAGCTTTATCGCAAGGAAAAAATTAACCCTTTAAGCGGCTGCTTACCGATTTTGATCCAGATCCCCGTGTTTATCGGATTATATTGGGTGTTGATTGAAAGTGTTGAATTGCGCCAGGCGCCGTGGATTTTATGGATCCAGGATTTGTCTTCCAAAGATCCTTACTTCATTTTGCCTTTGCTGATGGGGTTAACGATGTTTTTACAGCAAAAGTTAAGCCCGCCGCCGCCTGATCCGATGCAAGCCAAAATGATGATGCTTTTGCCCATCGTATTTACTGTATTATTCTTGTATTTCCCCGCCGGTTTAGTGCTGTACTGGGTAACCAATAATACCGTTTCTATTGCGCAGCAATGGTATATCATGCGAAAACTGGATGTGGAAACGAAAAAAGGCAGCTTCAGAGAAATACAAAAGAAATAGTGCCTATACTCAAAGCGATTTGAATTTAGGCGAGGCGGCAAACTTGCGAGCAAAAGGAGCGTATAAATAATACGTGACTTTTACGAACGAGTGCAGCCAACAAAGCCTACATTTAAAGCGCGAAGAGTATAAATGAGTGAAAGAGATACTATTGTAGCAGTTGCCACCCCTATAGGACGAGGCGGAGTGGCAATCATACGTTTATCGGGAGAAGCGTCACTTTCGATCGCAAAAGAATTGGGATCAGGCGATTTAACGCCGCGTGTTGCCCATTACGGATCTTTTCTGGATGAAAATGATACTGTGCTTGATCTGGGACTTTTCCTTTATTTTAAAGCGCCGCATTCCTTCACAGGCGAAGATGTGGTTGAACTACAGTGTCACGGCGGTCCTGTTGTTGTTGATAGATTATTGCAGCGTGTTGTAAATTTAGGGGCAAGGTTAGCTGAACCAGGCGAGTTTTCAAAACGCGCTTTTTTAAACGAGAAACTTGATTTAACCCAGGCTGAAGCGATTGCTGATCTTATTAATAGCAGTTCACTACAAGCTGCTAAATTGGCAATTCGATCGCTTCAAGGTGAATTTGCCCATACTATCCATCAATTTAAAGAAAAATTAATAGAACTTCGATTATACATTGAAGGGGCTATCGATTTTGTCGATGAAGATATTGAATTATTAAATCAGGGCAATATTAAAAACCGCTTGGAGGAATTGGTGCATTTATTGCAGCGCATCCAGCGAGAAGCCAAACAAGGGCATTGTTTGCAAGAAGGGGTGACAGTCGTCATTGCAGGATTGCCTAATGCGGGTAAATCCAGTTTATTGAATGCGTTAAGCGGCAGGGAAAGCGCTATTGTGACCGATATTCCCGGCACAACACGGGATTTATTGCGGGAATATATTCATATTGACGGGATCCCTTTACATATCGTGGATACTGCCGGGCTTCGGAAAACCAGCGATAAGATAGAGAAAGAAGGCGTTGCCCGCGCCTTAACAGCTATTGTGGAAGCTGATCAAATCCTCTGGGTGCAGCCAGTAAATGATAAACAAGCTGATCCCCGTAAAGCTTTTGAAGAATTGATAAAATCGATTGCGAAAGAAGAAGTGTTGGTTGAAATCCCGCCTCTCACGGTGATTACTAACAAGATAGATTTAATAGGGGAGAGCGCTTCCATTAGCAAAGCTCAAGACAGCTATCATCTGAGCGAGATTGCGTTATCGGCTAAAACAGGCGAAGGGGTTGAATTGCTGCGCCAGCATCTTAAAGCGTTAAGCGGCTATACAAGCGACACGGAAGGATTATTTTTAGCAAGAGAACGTCACCTGGAAGCCATTGCAGAAGCCTGCCACGCCTTGATGGCGGCCCAAACAGAGTGGATAGCGACAGGGGCCCTCGAATTGATCGCTGAATGTCTGCGCCAAGCCCAATTGGCGTTAGATCGCATTACCGGCGTAGTTACCTCCGATGATCTCTTGGGGGAAATCTTCAGCCGCTTTTGTATTGGGAAGTGATATATTTTAATGTACGGAGTATGTCGTCACTGCCTGCGCAGCGCCCTCTCCCGCTTGCGGGAGAGGGAAAACTGCGTCAGCAGCGCAGGAGAGGGCGCTGGGCAGCAGGGACTTTGCTCAGTTTTTCCGCTACAATAGCGGATTTCATAGTAAGCGGTAATTGAGATGTTTCCAGAAATCTTTGATGTCATTATTGTTGGCGGCGGTCATGCAGGCACAGAAGCGGCTATGGCCTCTGCTCGAATGGGTGCAAAAACCCTCTTATTAACCCACAATATAGAAACCTTGGGGCAAATGTCCTGTAATCCGGCGATTGGCGGAATTGGCAAAGGGCATTTGGTGAAAGAAATTGATGCGATGGGCGGTGTGATGGCGCGAGCCATCGACAAAGCGGGGATCCATTTTCGTATTTTGAATGCGAGCAAAGGGCCTGCCGTTCGAGCAACCCGCGCGCAAGCCTGTCGTGTTTTATATAAACAAACCATTCGCCGATTTTTGGAAGAACAGCCGAATTTAACTCTGTTTCAACAAGCTGCAGATGATCTCATCGTTGAACAAGGCTGTGTAAAGGGCGTGGTGACGCAATTGGGCCTTCGTTTTTACGCCAAAACCGTCGTGTTAACAGTCGGGACTTTTCTAGGCGGCATTATTCATATTGGCAATACTCAGCAAGAAGGGGGACGTGCGGGCGATAAACCTTCTAATGCGCTTGCAAAGCGGCTGCGGGCATTACCCTTTCGAGTGGCGCGTTTAAAAACGGGAACGCCCCCCAGGATCGATGGCAATACACTCGATTATACAAAAATGCTGGAACAAGCAGGAGATACGCCAACGCCTGTATTTTCTGGGACGGGAAATCTTTCTGATCATCCCAAACAAGTTTCTTGTTATATCACCAAAACGACTGAAAAAACCCACGATATTATTCGAAACGGCCTTCATGAGTCGCCTTTATATACGGGAAAAATCGAAGGCATTGGCCCGCGCTATTGTCCTTCTATTGAAGATAAAGTCGTGCGTTTTGCCGATAAAAATTCACATCAAATCTTTGTAGAACCGGAAGGATTGGATACCCATGAAATTTATCCGAATGGTATTTCTACCAGTCTGCCGTTTCACACACAAATTGCTTTTGTGAGAAGCATCGTTGGTTTTGAAAAGGCCCACATTACAAGGCCGGGTTATGCTATCGAATATGATTTTTTTGATCCGCGTGATTTACATCCCTGGCTTGAAACGAAGCCTTTGCAAAATTTATTTTTTGCAGGACAAATTAATGGTACCACCGGCTATGAAGAAGCAGCAGCTCAAGGCTTGATTGCAGGCTTAAATGCGGCGAGAAAAGCCTTTGGACAAGCTGTGTGGTATCCCAGACGGGATCAAGCGTATATGGGCGTTTTAATCGATGATCTCATTAGCCGGGGTACGCAAGAACCTTATCGTATGTTTACCAGCCGTGCTGAATACCGCTTATTGTTGCGAGAAGATAATGCCGATCTTCGTTTAACCGATATGGCTCGTCAATTGGGATTGGTGAATGATGAACAATGGCAATCTTTCTTGTCGAAACGTACTGCCGTTGAAAACGAAATGAAACGCTTAAGCGCCATTTGGATTAATCCGAGCGAAGAAATGACCATACAATACGGGCAGCCTTTAACAAAGAGCGTGACGGCGCTCGATTTATTGCGCCGGCCTGGGGTCAAATATCAAGATGTGGTTTCTTTAAGCGCAGTCGCTAAGAGTGAAACAGAGATCACTCCTCTCGTAGCAGAGCAAATTGAAATCCAGGTCAAATACAGCGGATATATTGTAAGACAAGAAGAAGAAATTAAGCGCCAGCAGCGTCAGGAAGAAACTGTTTTGCCTGAAAATATGGATTTTTCGGCTTTATCGGGTTTGTCCAATGAAGTGATTGAAAAACTTAATAAGGTGAAACCTGCCACCCTCGGCCAAGCGAGCCGTATTCCGGGTATGACCCCGGCAGCGGTTTCGCTGCTTCTGGTTTATCTTAAAAAATACACTTATCAGGCCAAAAAACGTGCCTAATAACTCTCTAAAAATGCTCTTGGAAACAGGCGCTTACGCCCTTAATCTGACTCTATCTGCCAGTCAAATCGATCAGCTCTTACAATATGCGGCTTTATTGGCCAAATGGAGCCAAGTGTATAATCTAACCGCTATTCGGGAGCCTGAAGCTATTGTAAGAGAACATCTTTTAGATAGCCTTGCAGTAACCTCGCTGGTAAAAGGGCCTCAAATCCTTGATGTTGGCAGCGGCGCTGGCTTGCCGGGGATCCCGCTGGCCATTGCCTTATCGGCTTACCACTTTGTGTTATTGGATTCCGCCTTAAAACGCACACGGTTTTTATCCCAGGTTGTCTCGGAATTGGGACTTTCCAATGCGTCTGTTGTCAATGGGCGTATAGAGACTTATCAAAGCCCCTGTTTTTTTGATACGATTACTGCACGGGCGCTAGCAACAGTCACTGAGATTGTGCAAAAAACCCTGCCTTTTTGCGCCGATGAAGGGCAATGGTTATTATTAAAGGGACAGGATCCGCAGGTAGAATGTGAAAATCTGCCTAAGACAACCGCCGTTTTGACTATTACGCCATTAACGGTACCGGGCCTTCAAAAAGCCCGTCATGCGGTGCGGATCATTAACCAACGTAAATAGGCTCACAGCGCGAAGAGTCTTATTAAGGTAGTATGTGGGAAAAATTATTGCAATCACTAATCAAAAAGGCGGCGTTGGTAAAACTACAACGGCTGTTAATTTTGCTGCGGCTTTAAGCGAAGCGTATCACGTGTTATTAATCGATCTCGATCCCCAAGGCAATGCTACCATGGGCAGCGGGGTAGATAAGCATACCTTATCATTATCCATCAACGATGTGCTCCTCAACGATGCCAAGGTGAGAGAAGTAATTCTGTCGACTTCAGCTGACTTTAAACTGCTGCCCGCTAACAGTGATTTGACGGTGGCAGAAGTTTATTTATTAAAACACGATAACAGTCAGTCTGTTCTTCGCGAAAAACTAAAAACGATTTCTGCAGAATATGATTACATCATCATTGATTGTCCCCCATCGTTGAATATGTTAACAGTTAATGCATTGGTTGCTGCCAATGCTGTCATTGTTCCCATTCAATGTGAATATTATGCGCTAGAAGGGTTGTCTGCATTGGTCGATACCCTGGATCAAATCAAACAAGATCTGAATCCCGGTTTAGCTATCGATGGGTTGTTGCGCACGATGTATGACGGACGCTCCAAGCTCTGTCAAGATGTTTCGGACGAACTGGAAACCCATTTTAAAGATCGCTTGTTCAATACGGTAATCCCACGAAATACCCGTTTGGCTGAAGCGCCCAGCTATGGATTGCCAGTAATGCTTTATGATAAACGAGCAAAAGGATCGAGCGCCTATGTGGCGTTAGCAGGAGAATTTTTACGGCGTGAAATGGATGCTAAAACAGGAAGTTCAAACGCAGCGCCAACAGCCGATACGCTTGAGATAGTGAATGAATAAACCTTATACTCAAAACGTTTTTGAGTATAGCATTGCAAAAAGAGTATAGAGTATGTCAATCAAACGACGCGGCCTTGGCCGTAATTTAGATGCTCTCCTGGGGGGAGCACGCATGACATCGCAGCACACAGCGGTGCCGTTGCCTGATTCTCATCTGGCCAGGATAGCAGATCCTGTCATCTCATCACTGCCCTCTGCAGAAGGTTTAGTGAATCTGCCTATCGATCAAATCAAACCCGGCCAATATCAACCGCGCAAAGCTTTTGCTGAAGAAGCGCTTCGTGAATTGGCTGATTCTATCCAATCGCGGGGGTTAATTTCCCCGATTACGGTTAGAAAGCAGGCAGGCCAAAACCATTACGAATTAATTGCCGGCGAACGGCGCTGGCGGGCAGCGCTTTTAGCCGGGCTTGAGCGTATTCCGGCGTTGGTGAAAGACTTGAATGATGAAGACGCACTAGCCATTGCGCTCATTGAAAACATTCAACGAGAAGATTTAAATCCCTTGGAAGAAGCCATGGCTTTAAAGCGTTTGTTAGATGAATTTTCAATGACGCATCAAGAAATTGCCGAAGCAGTGGGTAAATCCCGATCAAGTGTCTCTAATCTATTACGTTTAATGGAATTGCCAGACACGGTAAAACAATTGCTGGAAAACGGCGATCTGGAAATGGGACACGCTCGTGCGTTACTGGCATTAACCAGTGTAGATGAAAGAATTCAAGCGGCAAGACAGGTTGCTGCCAAAGCATTATCCGTGCGAGAAACAGAGCGGCTTGTAAAAACGCTCTTATCTCCCAAAGTGTCTGAAAAACCTGTCAAAAAGGATGTTAATGTTCAACATTTAATGCACACCCTTGCAGATAAATTAGCTGCGAAAGTGATTATTCAACATGCTGCTACCGGCAAAGGAAAGTTGATCATACAGTATAATTCGCTTGATGAGTTGGACGGGATCATCTCGCATATTAAGTAGAAGCACATGGCTTTTGATCGACATTACTTTGCTCCCTCGTATTGGGGATTATGGCTTTTTTTTGGTTTTGCCCGTTTATTGGTGTGTTTGCCTTATCGTTGGCAAATGGGTTTGGCTCTTTTCCTGGGGCGGATGGGATATCCTTTTGTCAAACGGCGCAGACAAGTAACGCGTATTAACTTACACATTGCCTTTCCTGAGAAAACCCCTGAAGAACGAGAAGCGTTGTGCAAACGTTGTTTTGAATCGATTGCGCTTTCTGCCATGGAAACGCTAATATCCTGGTTTATGCCAGAGAAGCGCTTTGCCAGAATTCCCGTCTATTTTCACAATATAGAACATTTTGAAAAAGTGCATCATGATCCCCACGAAGCAGCATTGATATTGGGAGCGCACTTTACCTGTATGGAAATTGTCGGACGCCGTATTAGCGAGCGATATTCTCCTTTTTACCTGGTCTATCAAAAACATAAAAACCCGTTGTTTGAAGAGATGATGACCCGTTCCCGGGAAAAGCATGATACACGGTGTCTTTCGCGCAAGAATGTGTTGGCGATTGTAAAAGCCTTAAAGCAAAAACACTCGGTATGGTATGCGCCTGATCAGGATTTTGGCAGCGAACGAACGCTATTCGTGCCTTTTTTTGGAAAAGATTGCGCAACGCTCGTTGCGACTTCCTGGCTTGCTAAACAGACGAATGCCAGAGTCATTCCCTGTTATTATCTGAGAAGGCCTGATTTTTCAGGTTATGATGCGTATGCTTTTCCCCCTTTTAGTAATTTTCCATCGGGCGATGATTATGAAGATGCCAGGCGTTATCACGCCTTTCTGGAAGAAGCGATTCTAAGATGCCCTGAACAATATCTGTGGCAGCATCGACGCTACAAAACACGCCCCGATGGGGAGTCCTCTATTTATTAAGCGGCAAAGCCTGAGACAACAAAGCCGATAGCATAAATAGCGCTGGAATTATCCATAACCCCTGTAAAAGGCCAGCATCTGATAAATCACTATTGCTTTTTAGGGTGCTGTAATAAGTAATTAAAATGCCTTCGATGACATGGAATAAAGTGGCGCTTAACGTAATGATCATATTGGTTAAAGCGATCCCCATTCCATTAATATGGGCAGGGCATAATTTATTAAAGATATTCCATACCGATACTTGCGCACTGGAAAAAAGGCCTAATAAAAATGCTAGAAGGTATACTGCATGATTTACCCAATCTGGAAGGGTAATAAGGATAATGCTTGCTATTGCTGCTGCTAATGCGCAGATTAAAATCGTTAAGCGGTAATTAAAGAGGCGATCGTTTAAATAGCCAATGACGGGCGATCCCAGCGACCATCCTGCAAATAATAAGGTGATACAAAAAGCGGAATCCGTTCTGCTTAAATGATAGCTTAAGCCGAACAAACTGACTCCCCACGCGGCGGCCAGGATAGAAGTGGGCAAATAAAATAAGCCCCCAATGACGGCGTTCAGAATAAACCCCCGCACTTTGGACAATTCAATGAGGCTTTGTAATAAATGAAGCGGTTTGGTTTTAAGAGAATTTGCAGGTATGTTGATAGATTTAAAAAACGGTAATAAAAAAAGAAAAGCGATACTTAAGCTTACTATAGCAGATAATGCCAAGCACGTTTGCCAGCTCCAATATTGCATCGTATGGGCAATATACACTTGAATCAGCGAGCCTGTTAAAGTTCCTACTGCAATGGTTATTCCAGAAATCAACCCAAAATAGCGCGGTGCTACTGTACGGCGAGCTACATGTAAAACTGCAATAAAGGATAAGGCAGAAGCAAGCCCCAATAAAAAGCGCCACATTACGCCCAGATAAAAATGGTGGGAATAAATGAATCCTAAAAACGTTACGCTGCAAACCACAATAAAACCTGCAATGGTTTTTTGCAAAGGAAATCTATCGATGAGATAACCGCCGGGGATCTGAAATAAAACATACCCCAGATAAAACGCTGAAGCGAAAAGACCAATTCCGGTTGGCGTGACAGCATATTGTGTCATTAATTCAGGGACTATCAGACCCGTTGAGATCCGGTAAAAATAATCCAGACAATAAAACCCCATAATCAGCATGATAGCGAGGGCTTTGAGCGGGGTAGATTGAAGGGATAGGCGCGGAAAGTTCATCGTGGGTCGGACCTGAAAAGTTATTCATGGTGGGAGAGATGATATAGCCCTGGGTCACGCAATAGCAAACTGCAGAGCTAAGAAAGGGCTGCTTCCTGCCTTGCATTAAGTCTTTGCTCTTAAATAAAAGGTCGTATCCAGGTAAATGATTCGTAAATAACTACCTAAGCCTGTATGAAAAAATGTGTTGTTAAGGTACAATTCGCTTTCTTTTTAACCATTATTAACGGAGAAGTGCAAATGAGATATTTTTTAACATTATTAAGCTGCCTCAGCCTGTTGTTTGCCGGCGTTTCGTATGCGGCCATTGAAAGTGAGTCTACTGTCCCTACCGGTGTTTATATTGAAGGTACCGTAGGATACAGCCATATAGCGGGCGCCGGTTTGCCTATTGATACCCCGAGCAGGGTTAGTATTTCGAATGGGGGCCTTGGTTACAGTGCTGATCTGGGTTATCAATTCGGCCAGCTTTTTGGGTTGGAAGTAGGGGCTGCCAGCTTTGCGCCGCAAAAGGCTACAGCGGCTGGACAAACTTTTACGGCTGATCGCAGTTATATATATGATTTGGCGGGGAAATTTACTTTCCCTATCAAAGATAAATTCGATATTTTTGCCAAAGCGGGCCCTGCCTTTATGACACGCGGCGCTTCTACGGATAGCGAAGAGCTCGGCAATTATAATGAATATGGTTTAGGCGTCGCCTACGGCGTAGGAGCAGATTACAACTTCACCCAACATGTTGCTTTAACTGCCCAGGCAACAGGCGCTACTCCTCTCATTCATCTATCCAGTGACTTCAGCAATCCCAATATGCCCTCGATGTTTCTGGTATCAACTGGTTTAAAATTCACTCTATAAAATTATAATTTGGAAATTTTTTGGGAAAGTGCTTAAATTTTGTTAAGCACTTTCTTTCTTTGTCTCACAATAGTCCGGGAAGGAATTTGCCTATGTCTTTTAGGAAAACAGGATTTGTCTTATTAAGTCTTTTAGGTTGTGTAACCTATGTAATGCCGCTTTATGCAGCCGGGCTTGCCAACAATTCCTCAAAGGATCCACCCTGCAAGGCCGATCCAGACTATGTGCGGTTTTATATTGAACCGATGCTCGGTTTTGGTTATCTCGCAGGGGGCGGGCCGCAAGATGCCATTGCAGGCCATTTTAGAAAAACCCAAACCAGCGGTTTGGCCTATGGCTTACATCTGGGTTATCAGTTTACTAATCCTTTTGCCGTAGAAATTGGCTTAATGGCGTTCCCTAAGCAAAAATATGCTAATAATGATGTGAATGTGACAGTGCCCAGTATTTTTCAATCCTTTAATATCGATGTTGACGGCAAATATACCGTTCCGCTCGATGATAAATGGGATGTCTTTGGCCGCGTGGGAGTGGCGGTGATGGGTTATGGGAATCCGCTTGGGATCCGCACTGATAATTGGGTTGAAAGCGGCTTGGGGGTTACCTATGGCGTAGGAGCAGATTATAAAATCAATTCTCATTTTGCCTTAACGGCCCAAGCTACCGGTACCACGCCCTTTATAGAATTTGATGACAGTTATTCTTCTTACTATGGATTAGGGTATAGGCAAGCTAAATTGCCCACCACTTTCTTTTTGGGTACGGGGGTTAAGTTTACCTCGTAATATCTTCCGAGATTAGCGATCCCGATAGGCCTTCCATGTTTCTGGCAGGTGCTGGATTAAAATTCACGATCTAATCTGCGGATTCCCTTCGAAAAGTGCTTAAACTACGGTTTAGGCACTTTTTTCTTTGAGAGTGATATTGAACAGGCATCTAAAACCCCTTATACTCGGCCCGATTTGATGCAAAGCAAACAAAGAGGGGTTATGCGAGACGGGGTCAATCATCCTGTGAAGCGTTATGCCTATAAATTTATTGCTGTACAAGCTTTGATAGGCTTAAGTATCTCACTTCTTTGTTATATCGCATTTGACCAGGCAGCCGCTTATTCTGCACTCTTGGGTGCGGCAGTGGCTGTGATTGCCAATGTCATTTTTGCGAATAAAGCTTTTGCAATAACAGGGAATGGCAGAGCAAAACAGGTTGTCAATAACTTTTACAAAGCTGAAATCATTAAAATAATCATCAGCGCGATATTATTCACGGTCTGTTTTCGATACGGTCACGTTAAGGGCTCCGCTTTTTTTGTGAGCTATTTTATATTACAAATGAGTTTGTGGTTAGCGCCGCTCTTTTTGAAAAGTCATAACAGGACATAGTGATGGTAGAAAATCCAGCCAGTTCTTCGGAATATATCCAACATCATTTGGTGAATTTGCCGTTGAATTTGCGTAATTTCACCTTAACGCCGGATGGCGGTTTTTGGACGCTTAATCTGGATACGATAGGCTTTGCGCTTTTCTTAGGGATTTCGTTTTGTTTAATTTTTCGCTGTGTGGCTAAACGGGCAACTTCAGGTGTGCCTAAAGGCTGGCAAAATTTCGTTGAAATGTTAGTATCTTTTGTTGATACTCAGGTGCGGGAAACTTTTCACGGGACAAACAAATTAATTGCGCCCCTGGCGTTGACGATTTTCGTCTGGGTTTTTTTGATGAATTTTATGGATCTTTTGCCCGTGGATTTGCTCCCCTTGGGCGCGCGCCTGGCGGGTGTAGAACATCTTCGTGTTGTGCCTACCACTGATCCCAATTTAACCATCGGCATGGCTTTATCGGTGTTTTGTTTGATCCTGTTTTTTAATGTAAAAGCCAAAGGTTTCAAAGGCATGGGCAAAGAATTATTGCATTCCCCTTTTCCCTATTTATTACCGCTGAATATTGTGTTTCGGTTGATTGAAGAAATTTCCAAACCTATTTCCTTATCACTGCGGTTATTTGGTAATCTATATGCAGGCGAATTGATTTTTATTTTGATTGCCTTACTCCCCTGGTGGACGCAGTGGCTGCTGGGTGTGCCCTGGGCGATTTTTCATATTTTAATTGTAGTTTTGCAAGCATTTATTTTTATGATGCTGACGATTGTTTATCTCAGCATGGCACACGAGTCACATTAATAAAACACAACGTAGCGCCTTTTTCCCGCTGCGTTGCGATGACTTTCTCATGCGGGGGACAGGGGAATAAGAATCCCCTCTCACGCGTAGCGGGGGGGGCGCGCCGAAGGCGCGGGGAGAGGGCGCCGCTGCCGCGGCTGGAAAATACAAAAAATGTTAAATGTTAATTTGAAGAGGAGAAAACGATGGAAATAGCAGCAATTATTGGAAACTTACAAGGTATGACGGTATTGGCCGTTGCGATCCTGATTGGCTTGGGCGCCATGGGAACCGCTATCGGTTTTGGTCTTTTAGGCGGTAAATTCTTAGAAGGCGCTGCGCGTCAGCCTGAAATGGCCGGTATGCTTCAAGTGAAAATGTTTATTGTGGCCGGTTTGCTCGATGCGGTAACGATGATAGGCGTTGGTATTGCGCTTTACTTTACGTTTGCAAGCCCCTTCCAAAGGTTAGCCACCGAAGCGATTACTGTCTACGCGGGTAAACTCGCCGGACAATAAAAATAGAGAGAGGTTTCGATGAATTTAAATGCGACACTATTGGGTGAGATGATCACATTTGGGATCTTCATCTGGTTTACTTTACGCTATGTTTGGCCTTTCATTATGAAAGCGATGCAAGAACGTGAGAAAACCATTGCCAATGGGTTGGCGGCTGCTGAAAAAGGTGTGCAGGAATTAGAAGATGCTCATCGTAAAACGGCAGAAATGCTGCATAAAGCCCGCCTGGATGCTGCAGAACTTATTGAAAAAGCGCATCAACGTGCCGCTGATATGATTGAAAGTGCTAAAGCCCAAGCGCGTGAAGAAGGCTCTCGCCTCATCGAATTGGCTAAAGGAGATATTGCCCAAGAACGTGAAGCAGCGCGTCATGAATTGCAGCGTCAAGTGTCGCAAATTGCCATGACAGCGGTTTCAAAATTTTTGGGCACTGGTGTGGATGTAAGACAGCAGCAAGCGGCTTTGGATAAATTCGTCACGACTTTAAGTATGAAGGAAGCCTCATGACAGAACAGGCCGTTGTCATTGCAAGACCTTATGCTCAAGCGTGCTTTGATTATGCGCGCGATCATAATGTGTTGTCTTCCTGGCAAGCTGAATTGGATGCATTGGCGCTTTGCATAGCCCATCCTAAAATTCAGCGGGCTTTGTCACTGCCTCATTATACGTCTGAACAACTAAGTGAATTGCTCATCAGTTTATTGAGCGGCGTGCTAAGCGAAGGGTGTGAACGGTTGGTGAAGTTGTTGGCAGAAAACAAGCGATTGGCGGTTTTGCCCGAAATTGCCGATCTGTTTCGAGATTGCTGCCGCCAATATCAACAAATTTTATCTGTTGAGGTGACCACTGCTATAACGGTTGATCACGCCAGCGCTGAAGCCTTAAACCAGGCACTTGCATCGCACTTTAAGAAACGGGTTGAAGTGAATTATCATGTGGATAAAGCTGTTTTAGGCGGTGTAATAGTACGCGCAGGAGATTTTGTTATCGACAGCTCTTTTGCAGGACAGTTAAAACGGTTAAGTAATCAATTAATGGCATAGAATAGTTTTTTTTAACGAGGATAACAGATGCAACAACTCAACCCCAGTGAAATCAGTGAACTGATTAAACAGCGTATTGAGAAATTTGATGTCGCTGAAGAAGTGCGTACCGAAGGGACGATTGTCAGTCTCAAAGACGGTATTGTGCGTATTCATGGTCTTGCCAATGTGATGCAGCAAGAATTGGTAGAATTTGAAAACGGCTTGTTCGGTTTGGTCTTGAATCTGGAACGCGATTCTGTCGGTGCAGTAGTGCTGGGTACCGATCACGAATTAGCTGAAGGGCAAATCGTCAAATGTACAGGCCGTATGTTAGATGTACCGGTAGGAGAAGCATTATTAGGGCGTGTTGTTGATGTGTTGGGAAACCCCCTCGATGGCAAAGGGCCTATCAACACGACATTGCGATCACAAATTGAAAAAGTAGCTCCCGGTGTTATTACCCGTCAATCGGTAGGGCAACCTTTACAAACTGGTTTAAAAGCACTGGATGCAATGGTACCAGTTGGCCGCGGGCAGCGCGAATTGATCATTGGCGACAGGCAAGTCGGTAAAACGGCCATCGCCATCGATGCCATCATCAATCAAAAAGACACAGGCGTTAAATGTATTTATGTGGCGATTGGCCAAAAAGCGTCATCGATTGCCAATGTTGTCCAAAAACTCGAAGAACACGGCGCCATGGCGCATACCATCGTGATTGCAGCGAGCGCTTCTGAAGCGGCTGCCTTACAATACATAGCGCCTTATTCAGGCTGTGCGATGGGCGAATATTTTCGTGACAAAGGGGAAGATGCGCTCATTGTTTATGATGATTTAACCAAACAAGCCTGGGCTTACCGCCAGATTTCCTTGTTATTACGCCGCCCGCCGGGGCGCGAAGCGTATCCAGGCGATGTGTTTTATTTACATTCGCGTTTATTAGAGCGTGCTGCCCGGGTGAATGAAGAGTATGTTGAGAAGAAAACTAAAGGTGCCGTTAAAGGCAAAACCGGATCGCTCACGGCGCTGCCTATCATTGAAACGCAAGCAGGCGACGTTTCCGCTTTTGTACCAACGAATGTTATTTCCATCACTGATGGACAAATTTATTTAGATACCGAATTGTTTAATTCGGGCGTACGTCCCGCCATTAACTCCGGTTTATCTGTTTCTCGGGTAGGCGGTGCGGCCCAAACCAAAATCATGAAAAAGTTGGTCGGCGGCGTGCGTTTGGCGCTCGCACAATTTCGTGAATTGGAAGCGTTTGCCCAATTTGCTTCTGATTTGGATGAAGCGACCCGTAAACAATTGGAACGCGGTCAGCGTATTACGGAAATCTTTAAACAAAAACAATATCAGCCATTGAGCGTTGCCGATATGGCAGTGAGTTTATTTGCAGCTCAAAAAGGCTATTTAGATGATGTGGAATTAACCAAGATTGCCGCTTTTGAAGAAGCGCTGCTCTATTATATGCGTGAAAAATACCAGGCCTTGTTAGACAAAATTAATGAAAAAGGCGATTTTAACGACGATATTGAAAAAACATTGAAAAAAGCGGTAGATGAATTTAAACAAACGCAATAATGCTAAGGTAAAGCATGTCTTCAGCTAAGGAAATTCGCTCACAAATCAAGAGCATTCGCAAAACCAAAACCATCACCCGTGCGATGGAAATGGTGGCAGCGAGCAAGATGCGTAAAGCGCAGCAGCGAATGCTGACATCACGCCCTTATTCTCGCAAAGTGCGCGAAGTGATCGGCCATTTAGCCAAAGCCCATTCAGAATATCGTGATCTGTATCTAGAGCTGCGCGAAGAAAAGCGCATTGGCTATATTGTTGTGACAAGTGATCGCGGTTTATGCGGTGGTTTAAATGCCAATCTCATTCGACGGGTGCAGACGCATATGAATGAAAAAAAACAAAACCATGCAGTATTGGATCTCTGTTTGGTTGGACACAAAGCGATAGGCGCTTTTCGACAAAGCGGCGCTAATATCATTGCCACAGCAGAACATATGGGCGATGCGCCTTCTGTGAACCAGATTATAGGAATTGTTAAAATCATGCTGGATCGTTTTCGTGAAAGAGAAATTGACAGTATTTATGTGGCTTATAATGATTTTATCAATACGATGTCGCAAACACCGCAGATAGAGCGTTTATTACCGTTAGTGCCGGTGGATGAAGATAAACTCAATTTTTATTGGGATTATATTTATGAGCCCGATCCAAAAGAGGTGTTGGATGCATTGACATCACGCTATATTGAATCACAAGTTTATCAAGCGGTTATCGAAAATATTGCCTGTGAACAAGCTGCCAGAATGGTTGCCATGAAAAATGCAACGGATAATGCCAATAATCTGATTGATGAATTGCAATTGGTCTATAACAAGGCGCGGCAAGCCAGTATTACGCAAGAATTGTCTGAGATCGTGGGCGGTGCAGATGCAGTAAGTTAACTGTTGCTGCGCAGCAGTCGAGAAAGAGATTTTGAGAGTTATGATAGAGGGTTAATAGTATGAGTATAGAAGTCGCAAAAAATGCAACGGTTGCCGGTGAAGTCGTTGAAATCATCAGTGCTGTTGTCGATGTTAAATTTCCATTGGGCAATGTGCCGCGTGTTCATACTGCATTAACTATTCCTGAAAAAGAGAATTTAACGCTGGAAGTGCAGCAGCAACTAGGCGATGGCGTAGTGCGTACCCTTGCGATGGGTGTGACTAATGGTTTGTCACGCGGGGTTTCTGTACGCAATACGGGACATCCTATTCAAGTGCCTGTCGGTCCCGAAACACTGGGGCGCATTATGGATGTGCTGGGTAACCCTATCGATGAAAAAGGCCCGATTGGGGAAAAAGAAAAACGTCCTATTCACCGTGCACCGCCTGCTTTTAAAGACCAGGCGGCCAATCAAGCGCTGTTAGAAACAGGGATTAAAGTTATCGATTTACTTTGCCCCTTTGCCAAAGGCGGTAAAGTCGGTTTATTTGGCGGCGCCGGTGTCGGTAAAACGGTTAACATGATGGAATTGATCCGTAACATCGCGGCTGAACATCATGGTTATTCTGTTTTTGCAGGGGTTGGAGAACGTACCCGCGAAGGGAATGACTTCTATCATGAAATGAAAGAATCCAATGTCTTGGATAAAGTATCCCTTGTCTATGGCCAAATGAATGAACCGCCGGGGAACCGTTTACGTGTCGCTTTAACGGGATTGACGGTGGCAGAATATTTTCGTGATGAAGGCCGAGATGTTTTATTGTTTATCGATAATATTTATCGATATACCTTAGCCGGTACTGAAGTATCAGCACTCTTGGGAAGAATGCCTTCCGCAGTAGGTTATCAGCCGACACTGGCTGAAGAAATGGGATTGTTACAAGAGCGGATCACTTCAACCAAAACAGGTTCTATTACGTCTGTACAAGCAGTATATGTTCCCGCAGATGATTTAACCGATCCGTCTCCGGCAACAACGTTTGCGCACCTGGATGCAACGGTGGTTTTATCTCGTCAGATCGCAGAATTGGGTATTTATCCGGCTGTTGATCCGCTCGATTCAACCAGCCGTCAATTAGCTCCGCTGGTCGTGGGCCAAGAACATTATGATACAGCCCGTCATGTTCAACGGACTTTGCAGCGTTACAAAGAATTGAAAGACATCATCGCCATTTTAGGGATGGATGAATTATCGGAAGAAGATAAACTCACTGTCATGCGTGCGCGTAAAATCCAGCGTTTCTTATCGCAGCCTTTCTTTGTGGCAGAAGTCTTTACCGGATCCCCTGGTAAATTTGTTTCTTTAAAAGAAACCATTCGCGGCTTTAAAGCCATTTTATCGGGTGAATTGGATAAAATCCCGGAGCAAGCGTTTTATATGGTCGGTTCAATCGATGAAGCAATCGAAAAGAGCAAGCAATTATAAGCGAGACAGGCGTGGAAACATCGAAACAAACGATTGGTGTCAATATTGTCAGTGCAGAAGCTGAAATTTATTCGGGTGAAGCGCATGCCATTTTTGTATCAGGAGCAGAAGGGGAATTGGGGATAAAACCGCAGCATACCCCTTTATTAACGGCTTTAAACCCAGGATTAGTGCGGGTTCAATATCAGGATCACGAAGAAGTATTTTATATTTCGGGCGGGCTTCTGGAAATACAGCCTTATGTGGTAACCGTCTTGGCTGATACCGCTATTCGTGCGGCTGATCTGGATGAAAGCGCAGCCCAGGAAGCTCAGCGGCAGGCTGAAGAAGCGCTTCAAAAACATAAAATAGACAAAGAATATTATCTGGTTGCCGCGGATCTTGCCAAAGCGGTTGCGCAATTGCGCGCCATTAAACGGATCAGAAAGCAATAGTCTTTCAACGTGTTAACGAGCAAGAATGTTCACAAAAATTAACTTTATGTCTTCTGAAACAAGGTATGTTATTAAGCGTACAAATCCTCGTTCAAAAAATTTCTTTTTTTATTTTACTTCTTTAGACTGTGGATAACTTTTCAAAACCCAGATACACTAGCTATTCTGTTCATTAAGGAATGAAACATAATGATTTGGGATGAATGCCTAAACCGCTTGCGGGATGAATGTTCGCAGCAGCAATTTAATACCTGGATAAAACCTTTACAGGTCAAATATACTCCTCCTAATGCAACCGAAACGGGTAAGTCCGGTACCTTAACCCTGCTTGCGCCCAATAGTGCGGTTTTGCAGCAAGTGCATGAAAAATTCTTTCCTAAAATTAAAATGTGGTTTAATGAATTGGAAGGGGAAAATGCGCCCGCTGTGACATTATCAATCGGATCTTCTACCGCTATCAGTACGGATATCGCTGAAACTGTAGCAGCGATGGAAAAAAAATCCGATGCGCAAGGACACGTACATAATACCGGTTTTTCTTCGTATCCTGCAGACAGTTCAGATTTTGAATTCAAGAGCCATTTAAACAGTACCTTTACCTTTGATAATTTTGTTGAAGGAAAATCTAACCAATTGGCGCGCGCCGCTTCGCAGCAAGTGACAGAAAATCTGGGCAATGCCTATAACCCTTTCTTTATTTACGGGGGAGTTGGTTTAGGTAAAACTCATTTGATGCATGCTATTGGAAATTCTATCCAAAAAAACAATGCCAAAGCCCGGGTGTTGTATTTGCATTCGGAGCGTTTCGTAGCCGATATGGTCAAAGCGTTACAAACCAACCGTATGAATGAATTTAAAGTATTTTATCGCTCTGTCGATGCTTTGCTTATCGATGATATTCAATTTTTTGCAGGCAAAGATCGCTCGCAAGAAGAATTTTTTCACACCTTTAATTATTTATTGGAAGGCCAGCGCCAAATTATTTTAACCTGTGATCGTTACCCTAAAGAAATCCAAGGCTTGGAAGAGCGCTTAAAATCACGTTTCGGCTGGGGTTTAACGGTTGCGGTAGAACCGCCGGAACTCGAAATGCGAGTCGCTATTTTGATGAGTAAGGCAGTACAATTTGGGTTAAACTTGACTTATGAAGTGGCCTTTTTCATTGCCAAGCGTATTCAATCGAATGTGCGGGAATTAGAAGGGGCGCTCCGGCGGGTTATGGCCTCTGCTCACTTTACGGGAAAACCTATTACAATTGATTTTGTGCGCGAAGCGTTGAAAGATTTGTTATCGCTGCAAGCTAAATTGGTAACCATTGAAAATATTCAAAAAACAGTCGCTGAATACTATAAAGTGAAAACGTCTGATTTATTAGCGGCTCGCCGCAGCCGCTCTATTGCAAGGCCGCGTCAAATGGCGATGGCTTTGGCCAAAGAATTGACCAACCGCAGTTTGCCTGAAATAGGCGAGGCTTTTGGCGGGCGCGATCACACTACCGTACTGCATGCTTGCCGCAAGATCAAAGAATTGATCGCAGAAAATGCCGATTTGGCAGAAGATTATACCAACTTGTTGCGCATTTTATCGACATAAGGGGATCCCAATGAAATTCAGTATCGGACGCGAAGAAGTCTTAAAACCCTTGCAATTAGCGGCGAACGTCGCTGAAAAGCGTCAAACATTACCAATCTTGTCTAATGTCTTATTGATTTCCAAACCTGAAGGCTTGCGTATTATGGCAACCGATTCTGAAGTAGAAGTCATTAGCCAGCTGGGATTGGATCAGCACACGGTAGCTGGCCAAACAACGGTGCCTGCTCGCAAAATACTCGATATTTGCAAAAACTTGCCGCCATCTGCGGCGATCTCCTTTGAACTCTCCAAAGAACGTTTGTTGATTAAATCCGGCAAAAGCCGTTTTACTTTATCAACGCTCCCTGCCGATGATTTCCCTCATTTTGATGAAGGTCAAGGAAAGCATCGTTTTCATGTGAAAAGCAGCCTTTTGAAAAAGCTCATCGACAACACCCAGTTTGCCATGGCTCAACAAGATGTACGGTATTATTTAAACGGGATGCTGCTGGAAGTGACAGAAGATCATACCTTGAGAGCGGTTGCAACCGATGGGCATCGTTTGGCGACCAGTTCCTGCCGGCTGGATCCGGCTGAATCTCCAGAAGCGGTTCAAGCAATTATGCCGCGCAAGGGGATCTTAGAATTGACCCGTTTATTAGATGACAATGATGAAAATTGTGAATGTCTCGTTGGCGATAATTTTGTTCGAATTTCTTCGGGCGGCTTTACCTTTACCTCCAAACGAGTAGAGGGGCGTTTTCCCGATGTTCAACGAAAATTACCTAAAACAGGGGATTTAATTGTCACAGCCGATCGCGACAGTTTAAAACAAACTTTGCAGCGGGTGGCGATTTTAACCAATGAAAAATATCGGGGTGTTCGACTACAGTTAACACCGGGCTTAATGACGATTTTGGCCAATAATCCTGAACAGGAAGAAGCTGAAGAAGAATTAGATGTGACTTATCATGGCGGCAAATTGTTAGATATCGGGTTTAACGTTGCTTATCTGTTAGATGCGCTGTCGGCTTTACCTGCGGGCTCGGTGGAACTCGCTTTTATCGAAGGCAATAACAGCGTCTTGATCCGAAGTTTGGCAGCAGAGGACGCTCCTGCTCAAAGTCTTTATGTGGTTATGCCGATGCGGCTATAAAGTGCGCAGCTTCTAATCTCCCTCTCTCATGTCAATGGGAGAGGGCTGCGCTGCAAAAGGACAAGTAACCATGCACCTTGCTCGCCTCGAATTAACGCATTTTCGATGCTTTTCAAAGCAAATTCTGGCCTTATCGCCGCATTTTAACGTATTTGTGGGTAAGAATGGCACTGGAAAAACGGCTATTTTGGAAGCTATTTATTATTTAGGTTTTGGGAAATCTTTTCGAACCCATCTGATTCGGCGCGTGATACAACGTGATCAAAGCCATTTTTCAGTATTTGGCAAGGTTGAACTTGCCCCCCCAGAAGGAGATCCCCTTCAACAACACTTATCTCTCGGTATTCAACAGGATACCACCGGTGAAACCTGTATTCGCTTAAACGGTGAAACTGTGGCTTCGCGGGCGGATTTGTTGGGATTGCTGCCCATTCAGTTAATCAATACAGAAAGCTACCGTTTGATTGATTCAGGCCCTATTCCCCGCCGTGAATTTGTGGATTGGGGAGTGTTTCACGTGAAACCTGCCTTTTTACCCTTGTGGCGGCGTTTACGCCACAACTTAAAACAACGTAATGCCGCATTGAAACAGAAATTGAGAAGCCATATTCCCTCTTGGGATCATGAATTAGCTGAACTCGGCGAAACGCTGGCCGTATTAAGACAAGACTATTGTGATCACTATTTTCAGACTCTTAAGCCTTTTCTCGAGCGTTTATTACCTAATGTTCCGCTTTCTTTTCGCTATTATCGCGGTTGGAGTGCGGACAGCGATTTAAAAACTGCCCTGGAAGCGCATTTGGATCGAGATTTGGCGGTGGGTTATACCACCGTTGGCCCTCATCGCGGGGATTTACATTGTCATGCTTATGGAGTTCCTGCTGAGGGAGTTCTTTCGAGAGGTCAACAAAAACTTTTAGTTATTGCCATGCGGCTGGCTCAAGGGTTATTTCTGCATGAAACGGCGGGTAAAGGGGTTATTTATTTGTTAGATGATATGGCAGCGGAGCTGGATGCGGCCAATCGAGCCTTTGTTTTAGAGGTTTTAGCATCGCTAAAAAGCCAGGTTTTACTAACGGCTATCGACAGACAGGATGTGGGAGAGTTGATTTCCATGACAGAAATTTTCCTCAACGAAGCGCATCTTGTTCCACGTGAAACATAAGTGGTTTTTCTGCAGGCTTCGCCGCGCCCCGCAGACAAAGCAGAGGGCATTGCGCAGCAATGAAAATTTTCTTAGTGACACAAATTTCTCGCGATCTTCTCTAAAACCGCCTCTATTTGCTCCAAACATACATTATTCCAAAAACGCAACACGGAAAAACCAAGCCTTTCCAGATACTGTGTTCTCTGTTCATCATACCTAATTTGATTCGCATGTTGGCCGCCATCCAATTCCATAATTAACTTGTGTTTTACTGCAACGAAATCGACGATATAAGGGCCTATCGTTTTTTGTCGTTTAAATTTAACATGTTGAAAACGTTTCCCTCGCAGATAAAACCAAAGTTTTTGTTCAGCATCACTCATGTTTTTTCTTAGCGCTTTGGCTTTATTTAAACGACTCTTGATTTTGCCAATACCGAGACGTGATTTAGCCATAAAGGATTACCTCCCTTTGTCTTATTGAAAGAAAAAAGCATACATCGGATTGAAAATAAAGTTCTACAATATTAACAGGTTAATTTTTAATATTGCTGCGCAGCGCCCTCTCCCGCGCCGCTTTGCGGCTTGCCCTCTCCCGCTTGCGGAAGCGGGGAATAAGAATTACTTTCATGCTGACCGGGGAGAGGAGAATAAGGATCCTTTCTCCCGCTGGCAGGAGAGGGGATTTAAATGCACGATTTTGCTGATCTTTCTCCCTCTCCCGCTTGCGGGAGAGGGCAAGCCGCAGGCGAAACTTGAACTGACTCATTAATGAATGAGCCGTGTTCTTATATCTTTTGTTCATCTTTAATCTGTTAAGGATTAATAGATTTTTCAGGAATTGTTTCACGTGAAACAACACCTTCATTTTCCTCTCCTTTTAGCTAATAAAATCCTGTATTCATGCCCTTTTTCTGGTACAATTCACTTTGATTTTACAGCCGCTGGAGACCTGTTTTATGGCAACCGAAAATGCCAACGATACCCCGAGCAAAAATGCCCACGCTACCTATGATGCGTCCAATATTAAAGTCTTAAAAGGCTTGGACGCCGTTCGTAAGCGTCCCGGTATGTATATCGGCGACACCGATGACGGCAGCGGTTTGCATCACATGGTTTTTGAAGTGGTCGACAATTCTATCGATGAAGCGCTGGCGGGTTACTGTAATGCCATTACTGTCATCATGCATACGGATCAATCCGTTTCGGTACGAGACAATGGCCGGGGTATTCCAACAGGCATCCATGCCGAAGAAAACCGCTCTGCGGCTGAAGTTATCATGACTATTCTGCACGCGGGCGGCAAATTCGATGACAATTCCTATAAAGTTTCCGGCGGGCTGCATGGCGTGGGGGTTTCGGTCGTCAATGCCTTGTCTGAAAAACTCCATTTAATCATCCGCCAGCACAATAAAATGCATGAACAAACCTATCATCTAGGGGTTCCTGAAGCGCCGCTGCGAATTACGGGCGATACTGATGCAGTGGGAACTGAAATCCGTTTCTGGCCAAGCGATACCATCTTTAAAAACATCAAATTCCAATACGATATTTTAGCTAAACGGCTGCGCGAATTGTCATTCTTAAACTCGGGCGTGCGCATCGAATTGATTGAAGAAGAAAGCGGGCGCCGCGATGTCTTTGAATATGAAGGCGGTATTCGTTCTTTTGTAGAATATCTTAATAAAAACAAGCTCCCTGTTCATGAACATCCCGTTTATTTTACGGTAGAACGAGAGGGTATTGTCGTGGAATTGGCGATGCAATGGAATGACTCCTTTCAAGAAAGCTTATTTTGTTTTACGAATAATATTCCCCAGCGCGATGGAGGGACTCATTTAATAGGGTTTCGCGCGGGATTAACCCGCACATTAAATACGTTTATTGAAAAAGAAGGTTATGCGCAAAAAGCCAAAGTAAGCACAACCGGGGATGATGCGCGCGAAGGGTTAACCACGGTGTTATCGGTCAAAGTGCCCGATCCCAAATTCTCTTCCCAAACCAAAGATAAACTGGTTTCTTCAGAAGTACGCCCCGTGGTCGAAGCGGCTGTTGCAGAATACCTCAATAATTTTCTTCTAGAAAATCCAAAAGATGCCAAAAACATCGTCACTAAAATTATCGATGCTGCCCGTGCAAGAGAAGCTGCCCGCAAAGCGCGCGAAATGACACGGCGTAAAGGGGCTTTAGACATCGCCGGGCTTCCCGGTAAATTAGCTGATTGTCAGGAAAAAGATCCCGCTTTGTCAGAACTCTATCTGGTTGAGGGTGATTCTGCCGGCGGTTCTGCCAAACAAGGGCGCGATAGGCGCACACAAGCGATTTTACCGCTGCGCGGCAAGATATTAAATGTCGAAAGAGCCCGTTTTGACAAGATGATATCATCTGAACAAGTGGGAACACTCATTACGGCGCTCGGCTGCGGTATTGGCAATGAAGAATTTAACGTTGAAAAATTGCGTTATCATCGTATTGTCATCATGACGGACGCGGATGTTGACGGTGCGCATATTCGAACGCTTTTGCTCACCTTTTTTTATAGACATATGCCAGAACTTGTCACACGCGGTTATATCTATATCGCGCAGCCACCCTTATATAAAGTCAAAAAAGGCAAGCAAGAAGAATATTTAAAAGATGATGCTGCGCTTGAAGCGCATTTGTTGCAATCTGCCTTAACCGATACGGCGCTTTATGTAAATACCCACGCGCCTGCGATTAGCGGCACGCAGCTGGAAGCGTTAGTGACAGAGTATTTGCAAGTGCAGCGTGTTATCAAACGCTTGTCGCGGCTTTACCCGGCAGCTGTTTTATCACAGTTGATTTATCACACCCCCTTAACGGATGAGCTTTTAAAATCAGAAAAAGACATGCAAACGTGGGCGAGCGGGTTGGAAACAGCGTTAAATAAAGGAAAGCTTGATGGAAAGTCACACTATCAGGTAACGTTGTCGAAAAATACGGAAAAACAAGCGTGGATCCCCGTGATCCACATTTTGGAACACGGCATGACCATAGCGCATGCCTTTGATCTGCCTTTTTGGATGTCACAGGAATATAAGCAAATCACTGCGTTAGGATCTAACATTGCTGCTTTAATCGAAAGTGACGGCTATATCGTGCGGGCTGATAAAAAGCAGGCGGTTACTTCCTTTGAAACGATGTTAGCGTGGTTGATGGAAGAAGCCAAACGGGGTCAATCCATACAGCGTTATAAAGGCTTAGGCGAAATGAATCCTGCCCAACTGTGGGAAACCACGATGGACCCCCAAAACCGCCGCATGCTGCAAGTGACGGTAGAAGATGCCATT
>JAJNDI010000013.1 GCA_021156325.1 Gammaproteobacteria bacterium | reverse complement strand
TTTGGATAGTATCTTTAGCGGGATTTGTCTGGCGCTGCCAGCCATGATAATGCGTTCCTACATATTGAACGCCAAGAACAATGTGGGTCATTTCGCATTACTCTATACTCTTCGCACACCGAGTATATCATTACTGCCTGCGCAGCGCCCTCTCCCGTGCCGCTTGCGCGGCTTGCCCTCTCCCACTGACGTGGGAGAGGGGAAAAGATCAGCAGTTAAATCCCCTCTCCCGCTTGGGCGGGAGAGGGCCGGCCGCCGGCCGGGGAGAGGGAGCCGCACAGCGAATTAAAAGGATTTAAAGTTATGGCAGCGCCTGGAGCAATTTTTTTGCTTCCATTTGCTCTGCCAAATCCCCTTTTTGAGAAACTTCTTCCAATAGCATCTTTGCTTGAAGCAGATCACCTTTCTCAAGCCATTGTTTAGCCCTTTTAAGCGCTACATCGGTGGTAATGACTTCCCTGTCTTCTTGGAAATCAGGTTGATTTTCTTTTTCTGCTGATCTCAAATCTAATCCTGCTGTAAATGGCAGCGAATTATTATTTTCCTCTGTTGTAATCGGATCCAAAAAGTCTTGATCAGCGGTAGAAACTTCTTCTTCATCAGATTCCATATTCAGATCAATTGTGGGGACGCTATTATCGGCATCCGATCTCATGGTGTCATCTTCTAAAAAATCATTTTCCTCTCGAAAAGAATCCTCAAAAAAGCTATTTTCCAATTGCTTTACTTTTTCTAGCAAGTTAGGCTCCTGCATTAAAAAAACAGAAGGGATTTGTGATAAAGTCTTTTTAAATTTAACCTTATCCTGCTGTTTGGCATAAAGTTCTAACAATTTAACACGACAGGCATGGTATTGCGGTTTTTGAAGGAGTGCCTCCAGCAAAACTTTTTCAGCTTGATCAAAACGAGCATAAGCACTATACACATCACTTTCTTGCAAAGGATCTTGTAATAAACCTTCTTTATCATCGTGATTATCAGTTTCTACGCGGGAAGGAGCTTCTTTTGGAAGGGGGATTTCATCATCGCCTTCATCACCTTTGGTAAAAATGATATTGCTATTTTTCATCGCAGTTAAAGCAGCTTCATTTTGATCGCTTTGTGCAAATTCTCTATCCAAGAGGGCTTCTTCATGCCGATTGCGCCAGCGCACATACAATCCATACCCTATTGCGGCGAATAAAACTATTAACGCAACTACCCATACCAGTACACTTAAGGGACTCCAAGGGTCTTTCTCGCTTGAAGCTGTATTTTGCTTAACATTCATTATCGGTAATTCTTGTACACTAAGCCGTTTACCTGCTGAAGAGGTTTGAGGTTTCTCCGCAGGGCTCGTTGAGACAGAATTTGATGCCTCTGCGGGAGGTTGAGGGGGTACTGTTTCTTTTGCAGGCGGTAATACTTTTGTTTCAGCCGGAAGATTCTCATGGGCTGATAGCTTTTCTTCCAACACTTTGATGCGATCTAATTGTTCTTTATTCGCAAGCTCGACGATACTTTGCTGACGTTGAAGGTTAGCCAATTGTGCTTGGAGTGCTTGATTTTTTGATTCTGAGGCACTCAATGCTTCCTTTGCCAGTTTTAATTCTATTTTGAGAGGTGCTGCGGCTGTCAAGTGAGCAAGGATTTCGGAGGGATTGCTTTGAGGATGATTTGCTTTATTTGGCTCAACATTGTGCTTCGTCGTTTCAACCGGATTTGCCGAAACAGGATTGTTTAGCGCAGGTTGTGGCGATGAAAGAGAGGTTTTGAAAGCATAGCGTTTTTGTAACGCTTGTGGATCTAATATATGTTGTTCCAATAATGTTTTGGCTGCATCCGCAGGAATTTGCTTTGCCATGGCGGCTGTCGGCAGGATTAGGTTAATGCCCTGGCGTAATTGTTGCGGCGATTGATTAGAAAAAGCATCCGGGTTTAAAAGAAAAATAGCTATCGCCATCTGTGGAATAGAAATGCTCTTATCAGGACGGGTTCTCGTTGACACCGACCATAAATTATCTTCTTTTTTAGTTAATCCATATTGCTTGTTTGTCCCGGCGGAATTTACCGCTTTCGGTGTAGAAGCCGATTTCTCTGAACTATAAACATAAGGTGTTAAAACTGCTTGATATTGCCGCATGAGCTGCCCGCCCGGCCAGGTTAACTGTAATAGAAACATCAGACTGGGATGGATAATAGGCTGGCTAGAATACACTCTCACATAAGGCTCGCCGGCATCAGTGCGCATGACGCTAAAGCGCAATTTGGATAATTCAGGGCCATATTCAACACCCGTTCGTCCAAATAATTCGGGTGAAGCTAATTGAGCATTGATACTATTCAATGCGGTATCCCCCAACCCAATAAGAACGATCTGAGCTTCCAAATTTTGGTTAAGATAAGATTTTGTCTTCATGCTGCCCAAGCCCAGGGCCAATACGTTGCAAGGCAGCCATAAGCAAAACATAATAATAATGTAACGTTGTATTCTATTAATTCGCACGCTACCCTCCAGCAGGGATCCGTTCCTGATTATTCAACCATTTTTTTGTCTCTTCTTTGGAATGTGTCATAACAACTTGCAAAGAAGGAATTTGTAAATATACCTGAGATTTTAATTTATTGATATTGCCATCGATAAAGGCTGTCTGATTCACTGAATAAATCGCAAATGCCCATTGTTGTATAGAAGTATGTGAGCCTCTTTGCTGATAGTGGCTCGCAATCTGCCAAAGTCTGTCCTGTTGCCGAGTAGGTCCATATGTTGTTTTTTTTGCGAGTGGTTCTTGGATTTTCTTACCGGAAGCAGGCTGCACAGAAGCAGGAGTATGAACGGTAGTAACCGTATGAGGAGCAGGCGTAATATTGTTAGCAGCAGGAGCTTCTGTTGAAGCAGCATTAACTGCATTGGCCGCTAAAGCGGGATCTAACATCACTGTATATTCACGCAGTAACTCTCCTGTTGGCCAGCTCAGCATCACAGGCAATTGCAAGAAAGGTTCATTGACAGGCTGCTGGCTTCGAATTTCAATATGAAGGTAGCCATTGTTTTCATTGACTACTTGAAAGCGCAAATCCGATAAAATGGTTTGCTGATCGTGAGTGATGGCATCATTAATTTGAGTTGGCGCCAAAGTGGCTGTTATTTCATTTTCTTGTACTGCACCGGGTTCTTCAATAGGGATTATTGCTTTGAAAGGTTGATCCAATGCAGATTCGAGCTTGAGATCCCCTAACGCCATAGCCCACACCAAGGTTGGGAATAAAAGTCCTGTGCTCAACAAAACCCAGAAAATCCTTTTCATAATGACTGTCCTCGTACTTCGCAGTATCAGACAAAAGTATAATCTATATTTCAGATTTGACAGGCAATTTTAAAGTTTTGCACATAAAATGCGCAAGACGTGAGGAGTTCTTATGCCGGTGGCGGCAAGGTTATTCCTATTGAGGCGGGATCAACAGCTTCCTCTACGATAGCATTTGTTGGGCGAAGACGTGCCTGTGGTGAATAAAAATTCTCTATCTTTTGATTTTTTACTGGATCTGTTACCACTACCGATTGCACAGCATCCGATCTAAATACACCTTGACTCATGCTCTTGGCAAGAAAGGAAATGTTAAGATTCTCAATCTTAATATGGTTAGGATGGTATACCCCTTTCATGATTGCAAAACCCCTTTTTAATTGTTTTATAGCCCTTGATGAACTCAGTGTTATCTTAGAGCTATGAACCTTAAGGAAACCTTAAATGCGAATAGCCGCCCAAAAAGTGAGCTATTTTGTCAGGCATAGCTGCTAAAGCCCCACTTCGTTATAATCACTCTATTCAAGCTACCTAGGCTGAAGGCGCGCTTATGATATCACAAAATTTTGTCTTGAAAAGATCCCGCTCCCTACTGGCGGCTGTGTTTTTTATTTTCCTTACCGCTCGGTCGGCAATAGCAATGCCCGCCGATATCCGGGATGCTCAACACCAATATCAAGTAGATGTTCTTATCTTCAGGCAAAACCCTGCTCTTGTTTCCGCTCTGGAGGCGGCTTCCCCCCCTACTCCGCTCTTATTGTCTCCCAATACCCTGTTAGTGGAATCATTGCCAACAGTGGCCAATAATCAATCTGCCTTAGCTGATCCCGCAACCCGTTTAAGCAAAAATAATCATTACACCATCGTATGGCAGCGCAGCTGGATACAAACGATAAAACCGCCCTTCAGTGCGCAGCCCATACGTATTCAAGCCGGAGAAGCTTATTCAAATGGTTTATCAGAAATTGACGGCACTTTAACATTCTCTCAGCAAAACTATATTAATGTCAGCACCGATTTGCGGTTTACAGAACCCAATCAAGGTTATCAACAATGGCGTTTAAAACAAACGCAGCGGCTGCGCGCTGATGAGCTTCATTATTTTGATCACCCTTTGTTTGGCATCTTAATTCAAGTATCACCTTATTCAGATAAACCTGTAACACAAACTGTTTATCCTATTGAGCCTTAGCTATGCCCCATTCTCTATATAACAAAATGGTTCTTATTGAAGAATATGTTTCTCTGAAAAAATATCATACCTTTGGTATCGATGTTGCAGCACGTTATTTTTGTGAAATTAAATCCTTGGAAGCGTTATATTCTCTCTTAAATTTGCTGAAAACTGATCATCATTATCAGCATTTACCTGTATTTATTTTAGGAGCAGGAAGTAATGTCTTATTTACCGAAGATTTTAAGGGAATAGTGATCCAGATCGGTTTGAAAGGGATCCGGATTATTGATGAAACAAAAGAGACTATTACGGTTGAAGCGGCGGCTGGTGAAAATTGGCATCAATTGGTGTTATGGAGTTTAGAACAAGGCTATGGCGGGATCGAAAATCTTTCTCTTATTCCCGGATCAGTAGGCGCAGCTCCCGTACAAAACATTGGTGCTTACGGTGTTGAATTCTCTGATTGTTTTTTGCAATTAACAGCAATTTCTCTCAAAACAGGGGGAAAAGCCATTTTTAGCAAAAAAGACTGCGAATTTGGCTATCGGCACAGCATCTTTAAAACCGCATTGAAAAATCAATACATCATTTGTGATGTGCATATCCAATTGTCTAAAAATCCTAAAGTTAATACCCATTACCCAGCACTTAGGCAGTATTTAGCAGAACAGAGCGTGACTCAACCCACAATTCATGACATCAGTAATGCTGTGATTTCGATCCGCCAAAAAAAATTACCCGATCCCGCTATTCTTGGCAATGCCGGCAGTTTTTTTAAAAATCCGGAATTAGTTTTAAGCGAATTTACCCAATTACAACAACGCGCCTCGCACGTTGTGCATTTTCCGGTAGATAACAATACGGTTAAAGTCGCCGCGGCGTGGCTTATTGAACATTGCGGCTGGCGCGGTAAACGTATCGGCGATGTAGGAGTCCACACAGAACAATCTTTGGTATTGGTTAATTACGGCCAGGGAACAGGCCAGGCTATTAAAGCCTTGGCTTCGGATATTCAAACCTCGGTCTTCGAAAAATTCGGGATCAGATTAACGCCTGAAGTATGCATTCTCTAGGAAATGCCAGTATACTTCAAAAAATGACGGATACAGATGAGGAATCTTTATGAACAGCTTTCATTCGCGCCAGCACTTAAACGTCAACCATAAAACCTATATTTACTATAGTTTAGCAGAAGCTGCTAAAACCTTAAAAGGCATTGAACGGCTTCCTTTTTCATTAAAAATTCTGCTGGAAAATTTACTGCGTTATGAAGACACTAATACCGTCACGAAAGAAGATATTAACGCAGTAGCAGATTGGTTAAAAACCAAAAGCAGTCAACATGAGATTGCTTATCGCCCCACGCGCGTTTTAATGCAGGATTTTACAGGGGTTCCAGCCATCGTCGATTTAGCGGCCATGCGCGATGCTTTAAAAAAATTAGGCGGCGATCCCAATAAAATTAATCCCCTTAATCCTGTTGATTTAGTGATTGATCATTCGGTACAAGTCGATCAATTTGGTAATTCAAAAGCGCTTCTTGCTAACACGGCTATAGAAATGAGCCGCAATCGCGAGCGATATGAATTCTTACGGTGGGGACAGGAAGCCTTTAGTAATTTTAAAGTGGTTCCGCCGGGTACTGGTATTTGCCATCAAGTTAATCTCGAGTATTTAGGCCGTTGTGTGTGGCACGTCCAAGAAAATCATGAAACGGTGGCTTATCCCGACACAGTGGTAGGTACTGACTCTCATACCACCATGATTAACGGCTTAGGGGTGCTTGGCTGGGGCGTTGGCGGTATTGAAGCAGAAGCAGCGATGTTAGGACAGCCGATTTCCATGCTTATCCCTGAAGTCATCGGTTTTAAATTGACAGGCCGTTTACAAGAAGGAATCACAGCAACTGATTTAGTCTTAACGGTTACTCAATTATTACGTGAAAAAGGGGTTGTCGGTAAATTTGTTGAATTTTATGGCTCGGGCTTATCTACACTGCCTTTGGCTGATAGAGCAACCATCAGTAATATGGCGCCTGAATATGGCGCAACATGCGGGTTTTTTCCCATCGATAAAGAGACAGTGCATTATTTAACACTGACCGGGCGTGATGAGGAAACGGTTGCACTGGTTGAAGCGTATACTAAAGCACAAGGCTTATGGCGCGATGAAAACACGCCTGATCCCGTCTTTAGTGATACCGTATCATTGGATTTAAGCGCGGTACAGCCGAGTGTTGCCGGCCCTAAACGCCCGCAAGATAAAGTCAAAGTGGTTGATCTTAAAAAACGCTTTGAAGTTTTATTAGAAGAAAGCGGTAGAACAGCTGAAAAAGACAAGCCTTTTTCGGTTGAACACAGCGGTTATGCTATAGCGCATGGATCGGTTGTCATTGCTGCTATTACGAGCTGCACCAATACATCAAATCCCTCTGTTTTGATGGCCGCCGGTTTATTGGCTAAAAATGCTGTCAACAAAGGCTTAATCCCTAAACCGTGGGTTAAAGCCTCTTTAGCACCGGGATCTAAAGTGGTTACGGAATATCTTGAAAAGGCGGATTTACAGCGCTATTTGGATGCCGTTGGTTTTCATTTAGTGGGTTATGGCTGTACCACCTGTATCGGTAATTCAGGTCCTTTGCCAGAAAACATTCACGATGCTATTGAAAAAAATGATTTGATTGTCTCAGCGGTTTTATCCGGCAACCGGAACTTTGAAGGCCGGGTTCACCCGCTAACCAAAGCCAATTGGCTGGCATCCCCTCCTTTGGTAGTCGCCTATGCTTTGGCTGGAACTACCCATATTGATTTGACACACGACCCGCTTGGACACGATAAAAAAGGTCATCCCGTTTATCTGAAAGACATTTGGCCGTCCAATGAAGATATCGCTCATGAAGTGGCTAAAATCAGTGAATCCATGTTTCGTAAAGAATATGCTGATGTTTTCAAGGGGGATGCACAGTGGAATGCCCTTTCCAGCCAACGCAGCCAAACTTATGCTTGGAATAAGACTTCTACGTATGTGCAGCATCCGCCGTATTTTGCTGATCTTGAGCTTGCCATCAAACCCTTAAAAGATATCAACAATGCTCGTATTCTCGCTATATTAGGCGATAGTATTACAACGGATCACATTTCACCGGCGGGCAGTATTAAAGCAAATAGCCCTGCCGGGCTCTATCTACAAGCGCATGGCGTATCGATAAAAGAATTCAATTCCTATGGGGCCAGGCGCGGCAATCATGAAGTAATGATGCGAGGCACTTTTGCCAATATTCGTATTCGTAATGAAATGACGCCGGGTATTGAAGGCGGTGTTACCAAACACTATCCCAGCGGCGAAGTGATTTCCATTTACGATGCGGCGATGCGTTACCAGGCCGAACAAACTCCTGTTATTGTGATTGCCGGAAAAGAATACGGGACTGGATCATCTCGCGATTGGGCTGCCAAAGGTCCTCTTTTACTCGGCTGCAAAGCAGTGATTGCAGAGAGCTATGAGCGGATCCACCGCTCTAACCTCATCGGGATGGGCATTTTACCGCTTCAATTTAAAGGCAAAGATAATCGGCTCTCGCTTAAATTGACGGGCATGGAAACCGTTGCTATCCACGGTATTGCCCAGGGTTTGGCAGCAGGTTGTGATATCTCAGTTACTTTTATAAATGCAGATTATCAAAAACAAGAAATCACTGTTTTATGCCGCATCGATACTCAAAATGAACTGGAGTATTTTAAACATGGCGGCATTTTGCATTACGTATTACGCAATCTGGCTTCAAAATAAAAAAACGGACGATCTAATATACTCAAAGCGATTTGAATTTAGGCGAGGCGTCCGTGCAGACGAGCAGCGGAGTGTATAAGTGAATACATGAGCAGCGAGACAAGCGGACAACAAAGCCTACATTCAAAGCGCTTTGAGTATATTGGCACCCTTTTTGCAGGATTTGTTGTATAATAATACTATCATGGCTAGATATTGACTGGAAAAGACGAGGATACTATGAAATACGTCAAAAAATGGATGACTTGTTTAATAGCCGCAGGGTGTATGTGGACTGTCCTAACAGCGCCTCTGGCCTCTGCCGAGACAGCTCCTACAGGGGAAGCTATGATAGCCGATGCGGTCTTAGCAAGACCCGTAGCGGCTGTGGCTACGATTTTAGGCGCAGTAGGATATGTACTAACACTGCCTTTCAGCCTTGCCGGTGGAAATGCCGATCAAGTTGAAGAACGGCTAGTTGCAGAGCCGGCAAGCAATTTATTTGGCCGTTGTCTCGGATGCAAACCTGTTACGCCGCTTGATGAATTCTTTGAAGATAACGATAACTGATATCTCCCGTCCTAGGGGCACTTTGAACAGGTTCTTACTACGCTAAACAGGCCCTTTTTAAAAAGGGTTAATACTTATATATGCTTCAATCACTTACGCTTCTTTCTTAAGTTTTTTCTTTAACTGCCGATATCTAAATCAAAGCGATTTGAATTTAGGCGAGTCACTGCAGCCTTTAAGCCTACATTTAAAGCGCGAAGAGTAGAGATAACAAAGGGCTTTTCATCGCTCTTGCCAATATTATACCCAAAAATATAAAACAAGCAGGTGCAACCATGACGATGATTATCAATATGAGGAAACCAGGCCTCAAACTCTTAAATATGCTGGGAATAGCGATAGGCTCGCTTTTACTCACGGCTTGCAGCACTTACAGTCAGCCTACAGCCTCTTATGAGAATAATGCTTCTCAAAATAAGACGCCTAAAGTGACTTACCAATTTCCGGAAACACGAGAAGCAACCGGAAAAAAAGTCTTTATCTTTGAACCGCAGTATGCACGCTATGGTCTTTACGATGAAGAAGGCGATTTACTCTATCAAGGGCGGGCCTCTGGCGGTAAAGGCTATTGTCCTGATACGGGGAGCGCTTGCGTAACGCCTGCAGGCACTTACCAGATTTATCGAAAACAAGGGGCTGAGTGTAAATCAACGAAATTCCCTGTCGGGGTAGGCGGTGCGCCTATGCCCTATTGTATGTTCTTTCATAAAGGATATGCGGTTCACGGCTCAAACGATGTGCCCGATCGCAATGCCAGTCATGGCTGTATTCGTGTTACTCCAGAAGATGCCGAATGGTTGAATGAAGATCATTTAAATATAGGGGATACCGTTATTGTACGCTCTTATTCTGAGAACGATGAAACAGGAGAAGAATTTTGGGAGGATAGTGAAGAAGGTTAGGGTCTTTATCCCGCAGCATCATCTAACGGCAGTAACCGCGGCCATGAATAAAAAACGGTTTTAACCAGTGCAGCCAAGGGGATGGCAAAAAAGACACCCCAAAAACCCCACCAAGCCCCGAATAACAAGATAGCAACGATAATAGCCACGGGGTGTAAATCAACGGCTTCTGCAAATAAGAGCGGCACTAACACATTGGCATCGATCGTAATAATAGCTGCATAGATGATTAACAAATAGGCAAAATGAACATCCATTCCCCACTGGAAAAAAGCAACGATCAGAATAGGAATGGTCACTACCACAGCACCTACAATCGGGATCACCACCGATAAACCCACCAAGACGCTGAGCAAAATCGTATATTGCAATTTCATCAAACCAAAAGCAACCAGACACACAATCGTCACAATAATAATTTCAAGAATTTTTCCCCGTACATAATTACCAATGTGACTATTAATATCCTGCCAAATAGCTGACAACTGGGCACGCCTTGCCGGCAAATGTGATTGGATCCAGGCCAGCAACCCGTCCCGATCTAACAAAATAAATAACACCAGCAATGGCACCAGTACAAGATAAACCAGCAAGATGACCAAATTAGGAATAGAAGACAGCGAAAATGACAAGGCTGTTTTGCCGAATTTTCCTAACTGAAGCTTTGCCAGATCGATCAAACTGACAACCTGATCATGAGAGACATAGTCTGGATAATGAGCAGGCAGCCCCAGCAGTAATTGTTGTAATTTTCCGATAATGGTAGGAGCTTCATTAAATAACGTAGATAATTGCCGCCACGCCATAGGTAAAAATCCCAGCAGGGCAACGGTCAATAAACCCAAAAACAGAACAAATACGATGATAATGGCAAGACGCCTGGGACAATGCCAGCGCACCAATAAACTGACAGGCGCTTCCAGTAAGTAAGCAATTACCACACTTGCCAGCAACGGCGCTAAAATATTTCCCATAGTAGTAATAATGAGTACACTGAAAAGCAGAATAAAAAACAAGACAACGGCTTCCGGATCAGAAAAATAGCGCCGATACCATTGAACCAAGGCAGGAATCATTAATACATCCTTTTGCTATGCCAATAGTGTAACATACCCGGAAGCTGAAGGAAGAAAGATAAGGCATCGAACAAAATATGACCAGACTCTATTTCGTATTCTTATTATGTTTGCTTTTTAGTCCGCTTAGCTATGCAAACACGGAACTGCCTGATTTGGGTAACCCCACTGCAGACTATATTTCCCCTGCTGAAATACGCGAATATGGCCAGCAATTTCTCAATGCTTTACACAGTCAATTTAAAGTCATTGATGATCCGCTGATTGACAGTTATATCCATGATCTCGGTTTTCGGCTGGTGGGTAGTACTAACCATGGCAATGGATTACATTTTGAATTTCTGGTGGTGGATACCCCTGTTATTAATGCCATGACCGGCCCTAACGGCATTATTGCTATTGCCAGCGGTTTGATCTTGGCGGCGGATAACGAAAATGAATTAGCAGGTGTGCTGGCCCACGAAATAGCCCATGTGACCCAAGGGCATTTTGCAGCGGGTTACGCTTATTCTAAAAAAATGACGCCTATCAGCATTGGCTTGATGTTAGCGGCCCTTGCAGTCGCCACTCAAAATTCGCAGGCAGGCGGCGGTGCGGTAGCTGCAACGGCCGCGGGCAGTGCGGCAACAACGCTTAAAGTACAACGCTCCTATGAGCAAGAAGCAGATAGAATCGGTTTACAAATTTTGGCAGCTGCCAGATTTGACCCAGTGGGACTATTGGATTTCTTCCTTAAACTGCAATCTGATGCGCGCTACTATGGCGCAGCACCGGGTTTCTTAAGCGATCACCCCTTAAACACTGATCGGATAGCTGATCTCGGTAACCGGATTAAATCCTTACCCCCTCAACAGAAAAAATCCAATGTACGCTATCGCTTAATCAAAGAGCGCATACGGGTCATGAGTGTTAACAAGGCCAGCGATTTATTACAGTATTATCAAAGGAAAATGAAAGAATCAAATGACCCTGCAGAAAAAACCGCGCTTGAATATGGCTATACCTTGGCTTTGCTTGAAAGCCGGCAATTTAAGGAAGGAGAAAGCCGTCTCAATTCATTGCAAAAAGCCTACCCTAACGACATTACTTATGTGGCGAGCTTGGCACAAGTGTATTTAGAAGATAATAAACCTGAACAGGCTCTACTCTTGCTAAAACCTGCTATAGACTTAAATCCCGATTATTATCCCCTGGTAATCACCTATGCAATCGCCCTGGAAGAAGCGAAACATTATAGTGAAGCCGTGCGTTATCTTCGAGATCAATTGCCTCAATTTTCAACTTATCCGCTGATGTATTTGATCTTGGCCAAAGCACAAGCAGGCAATCAACAGATTGCCGATGCTTATCAAAACCGTGCTAAAGCCTTTCTGCTGGTCGGTAACACCCAAGGAGCGTTGCAGCAATTACGAACGGCTGCTCAATTGCCAAAACTTAGCCCCAATCAACAAGAAGCCATTAATGCTGAAATCAAGCGCTTGACGGCGGCGCCCGAAAAATGATTATAATGATTATCATTTTAATGGAATTAAAAGCTGGAACACGATGAAATTCCTAAAACGCCTATTTTCCAAACCCAATCGGGGTTATGTCAGCGAAATGGATACTTTCCTGGAATCTTTAAAGCAAAAAGTCCCTGCTCTTTCAGACTCCCAAAAAAAACTCATTAACAAGTATGCCCGCTTGGTTAAATTACGGGATAAAGGAGAAGAAACCCCTGATAAACCGGTTCCGTGGGATAAATTTTAAATGAATCAATACAAAGGAATGTCGCTGCAAGAATATTTTGCACCCCATTCTATTTGTTTTGGCTGCGGGCCTGCGAATAAAACCGGATTACAAATCAGAAGTTTTATCTTGGAAGAAGCAACCGATCCTGCATTGATGGCCACTTGGCAGGCTAAACCAGAACATCAAGCATTTCCCGGAATCGTCAATGGCGGAATCATCGGCGCTTTGCTGGATTGTCATTCAAACTGGACAGCCTGCTGGCATTTGATGAATGTCAATAAACTGGAAATGCCGCCGTGTACGGTGACAGCGTGGTTTAATGTCACTTTAAAACGCCCTACTCCTAGCGATGCCCTATTGGAACTCATCGCACGGCCTGTTGAAGTCAGCGAGCATAAAGTCAGGGTACAAGCCACTTTATCTGCGAATCAAAAACTTTGCGCTACCTGCGAAGGGTTATTTATAGCTGTCGCAGAAGGGCATCCCGCTTATAATCGCTGGGCATGAAATTGTCTAAGTTCAGTGGATTAATAACCCTTTTTCTATTTACTCAAGAATATCTTTTTTCATACAGAAGGTCCTGCAAAACTATCATCTTCTAGAGAGCTGCCCAGCGGGGCTCTTGCTGCCGCGGGCAAGGAGATCTTTAAATACCGCCACTTACACGACAGCGTCCTGACTTTGGGCAACACCGGATATTACCGTTTTCGATGCCGGGCTAACACCTGCTGCGTAAAATGCTCCATATACATAAGTAAAAGTAGATAAAATAATCAGTAAAAGCATGCTGGTAGAAAAAGAAATCAGGTTTCCATCAGGATTATTCCCAAGATAAGCAATCAGGGCAATTCCAAGGACATAATAAAATAACCAGGAAGCCCCTTTGAAATTGGTTGAAAACTTTTGATCCCCATAATACTTAAAATCATAGTAAAAATAAAACAATAAGCCAGGAATAATAAGGACTAACATCTCGCCGGTAATAGGCCATTGTGCATAAAATAGCAACACCGACAGTAAAAACATTAATACAGGCGCTAAGAAATAGCGGCCTTTCAAAATAAATTGCCCTTTAGCTTCCATAAGCGTTTTGTTTTTGCGATAGTTTGCAACCGCAATAACAGGCGCTGCTAAATAAGAAAAGACATGCAATACAGAAACGACAGCCACTAAACTATACCAGCCTTTGAAGAGAAATAAAAAGATGAACCCTACAACGGTACAAGCAATCATTGAATGACGAGGGACTTTGTAAATGGGGTGGATCTTTGCCAAGACTTCAGGCAAATGCCGCTCTTTGGCTAAAGAATACATGATACGGGAACTGGAAGCCGCAAACGCTACCCCGCAGACACCGGGTGAAATCACAGAGCCTGCATACAAACTGGTTGCTATAATTTGCATATTGGCTGCCAGTAATAATTGCACATAGGGAGAGCGGTAATTGACAGCAGCCCAGCCCTGAGTAATAAGGTTGTAATCAATACTGCCCACAAAAACCAGCTGCAGCACAACATAGAGTACCAAGGCAATTAAAATGCAGCCTATAACGGCAATGGGTAACATGCGTCTGGGATTGCTGATTTCTTCGGAGAATGTTAATGGCGCTTGAAAACCGTTAAACGACATTACCACACCGCAGGTAATGACTGCAGTAAACAGTGAAGAAGGTCCATAAGGCATGAATTCTTTAACGCTCGTGCCAAAATTAGCAGCATGCAAGCCGCTATAAACAAGACAGATGATGGTCACGATAGGCACAATAATTTTAATAATGGTAAATATATTATTAAATCGAATAAAAAATTTAACGCTCCAGTAATTGATAAGCATAAATATCATCATGATCCCGGTTGCAATGAGCAAGCCTAAAGAAGTTAAAGAATGGCTTATGGGATCGTAAAGCATCATAAAGGTAGTATTAATTTGGCTTAAATATTGAATAACGGCTTGCGCTTCAATCGGCGGAACCGCCACAATGCTTAGCCAGTTGATCCAAGAGGTGAGGAAACCGCAAAAACGGCCATGCGTGATATGAGAATAATAACCAATGCCGCCAGCTGAGGGAAAAGCGCTGCCAATTTCAACGTAAAATAATGCTACCATCAATGCGATGACAGCGCCCAGGATCCACGCGAGTACACTCGCAGGCCCTGTTAATTCTGCAATTTTTTGAGTTCCCAACAACCAGCCCGATCCAATAATGGACGTTAACCCCGTCATCATGAGGGAAAAAGTAGAGATCTCTTTTTTAAATGTCGTCACTGGCATAAAAGTCTCCTGTGATGGATTATCAAGGCGCATATGATACCCTAAAATCAATTAAAAAGGTATTCTAATACGCTTCCCGCTGGGCTTTTTTTATACTTTTCAATATCTTAGCCCGGCATAGATTATGCATATTCCTGTCCAACAAACAATAGTTGAGGACAAATTGATGGCTTTTCACAGTCGCTTAATCTCCGCGCAAACGGAATGGGTACTTTCTATTATTGGTGCCATAGAACCAGCTAACCAACAAGAAGTCAAGGAACTTTACCATAGTTTCCCCAATCCCCCAGCCTGCTGCACAGTGGATTTTTCTCAAGCGCTCACTGAAGTCAAAACAGCCCTTGAAATATTAAGGCTGCTTAGCCGCTATATTCCTTCTATTCAAATTATTGGCTGCAGTTCTCCTTGGATAGCCCTGTTGAGGTCTGAGGCAGGCAGCAGCGTTGAGAGGATTCGTTTTTTATAATAAAAACACTATGAATTTAATCATAAAATCAATTTTCTTGACAAGCACGCTAACCCTGCTTATCTTTAAAAGATATAGCAGCATTTAGCCCCCAGGATAACACTCTATGAAACAATGGTCAGTATTTTTTATAGCCCTAATGGCCTTGACTGCGTGCAGCACTTTGGGCTCCAAACATTACGATCCCGATACTCCCCAAGCCAAAAGTGCCAAATTATTAGAAGACCATAAAAAAGAATTGGCTTCAACGGTGGCTTTATCGCTGGTCTATTATTGCAAAAATGCAACCTGGCCGCCTCAAAACACCATTGCTTCTCGCAATGCCAAATTGTCAAAATCATTTCTAAGTCTGCAAAACTATACTGACGATACAGGCCAATACCACATTCAATTTAAATTAAAGGCTCCTGAAGATGCCGGTTTGGATATTAACCATAATCCAGAATGGTTTATTACCATTCCTAATCCGCCCTCTTCCGAGTGGACAAAACAAGCAATCTACGTACCGGTTAAATTGGAAGGATCCAGCGGGGGTGAACCGTTGGATAATATTAAACCCGACAGGCAGTTTCGCGCTGAATGTAAACCCAATGAAGCGTGGGCCGCCTGGCAGCCTGAAATCGGTGTGAAGCGTTTTCAAGACCGCTTGAAAGCAGAAAATGAAAAGGAAGCTGACACCAAAATAGCGACGGCTAATCCGCTGACAACTTCATTGTCGTAATTCAAATAATTCTTTTTATTCGCTGCGCGCTTCCCTCTCCCGCGCCGCTCACGCGGCTTGCCCTCTCCCACTGACGTGGGAGAGGGAAGCGCGCAGCAAGTATGAACTTGCACAATAATTAATATGACAGTGTACTAATCCTGATTATAAATATCTAAATTTTCACCTGTTTTAGGTTGCTTGGTAAACCGCACCTTATCATTGCGCTTAGCTTCCAGGTCTTGCATATAACGGGCATCGATATCACCGGTAATGTATTCTCCGGTAAAAACTGAAACCTCACATTGTTTAATCTCCGGATTTCCTTCCCGTACAGCTTCTATCACAGAGGGCAAATCTTGATAAACCAGCCAATCAGCACCAATAGCCTGACAGATCGCTTCATGACTGCGATTGTGAGCAATCAATTCAGTGGCTGTTGGCATGTCGATACCATACACATTAGGATAACGCACTTCAGGCGCTGCTGAAGCAAAATAAACTTTTCTAGCCCCGGCCTGACGTGCCATTTGGATGATCTCTTTGCACGTTGTACCGCGTACAATAGAATCATCTACCAGCAAAACACATTTATCTTTGAACTCTAAGGGAATAGGATTTAATTTTTGGCGAACGGATTTTTGACGTTTTTGCTGCCCCGGCATAATAAAGGTACGGCCAATATAACGGTTTTTAATAAATCCTTCGCGGTATTTAAGGTTTAATTCCATCGCTAGTGCTTGCGCTGTAGGCCGGCTTGTTTCCGGAATAGGAATAACAACATCGATATCGTGATGAGGATAAAGCGAAGCTATTTTTTTGGCAAGTGTCTTGCCCATTCGTAATCTGACTTTATAGACGGAGCTCTTATCCATCACAGAATCCGGTCTTGCAAAATAAATATATTCAAATAAGCACGGCGCATATGCTTTAGGCAGCACGCATTGTTTTTTATAAAAATTTCCCGCTTGGGTGATAAAGAGGGCTTCACCCGGCATCAGATCATTTATCACTTCAAAGCCCAATGCATCTAAAGCCACACTCTCAGATGCAACCATATAATCAAAACCCGAAGCACTTTTGCGCTTGCCATAAATTAAAGGCCGGATACCATACAGATCACGAAAAGCAACTATCCCCTGCCCTGCAATCATCGCGACCACAGCATAGCCCCCCTGACAGCGGCGATAGACTTCACTCACTGCATTAAATACCGTGTTTTCATCCATCTCATGTTGCTGTGATTGGTGCAACCCCTGTGCTAATACATTTAATATCAATTCAGAATCGGATTCTGTATTTAAATGCCGCTTGTCTTTTTTCTCTAATTCTTCCCGCAAACTCTCGGCATTTGTCAGATTGCCATTGTGGGCAAGTGTAATACCATAAGGTGAATTGACGTAAAAAGGTTGTGCTTCATCTTTTTGATCAGTGCCTGCCGTGGGATAACGAACATGGCCAATACCCATATTACCCGTTAATTCCAACATGTGCCGCTTATGAATAACATCGCGCACAAGGCCTGTTGATTTACGTAAAAATAGTTTAGAACCATCACATGTAACAATGCCTGCTGCATCCTGTCCGCGATGCTGAATTGCTGTCAGCGCATCGAAGAGATCTTGATTGACAAGGCTATTTAAGGAAGCAACTTCACCTACAATACCACACATAAAGAAATTACCTGATTAGTAACTGCTTACTCTCTATCTCGAAAAACCTGAAAAACGGCAGATTTGGATGCAGGTTGCGATGAAAAAACCGAGGAAAAAGCGGAGTTTACATAGACGCAAATGAGCATTTTTCCTCGGTTTTTTCGGCGCAAGATGCGCCAAAGATGCCGTTTTCCTGAACCAGGGGAGAGTAGTTACCCTGATTAATTATACTGATCGACTGTATCATCGACTTTATCAGCCGCTTGTTCTGAGGAATCTTCTACCTTGTCTTTGCCTTGATTCTGCATATAAACGCTAAAATCTTCGGAGAACCACGTGACTATCGGTTTGAATTGGGGAATCAATACGGAATCTTTCCAGGAAGCGGCATCCGCAAGGGGCGTTAAATTAATACCTAAAATAACCAAGGAGATGATCAAAATGCCTCTCGCGCCGCCAAAAAAAATCCCGGCGATTCTATCAGTTCCCGTTAATCCGCTCTTGCTGAGTAATTTCGTTATCAAATAACTTAACATAATCCCTACGGCTAAGGTCACTAAAAACAATAAAATGATACTCATCCCCATGCGTAAAGGTTCTGCCGTAATATAAGGGGCTAAAGCATCACTTAAACGCGCACTAAAAGCAAAAGTTACCCATATTGCCGAACCCCACGTAGCAAGCGATAAAGCTTCTCGTACAAAACCCCGAATTAAACTCATGATAACGGAGCCGATGATCACCAATATGATCACATAATCTACTATAGTGAACTGTGTTAGCATTCAATCATTACCTCATGTCTCGACTTGAATTATATACTTTTCACGCTCTGAGTATAGAGTATGATTAACCCTTCTACCTCTATCTTTTGTTGAATACCCACTAAGGCTGCTTCGGCTGCATTTTGCTCCAGGAAAGGACCTACCCAAACTTGCCAGTGCGCAGAGTCAGCACTTTCTTTTGCCGGCATCATAAAAGCGGGATATCCCGCTGCTTGCAACGATAAACTTAAACGCTGCGCATTTTCTTTTTCAGAAAAACTGCCCAGTTGAATGACATACGGTACGATGGTTTTAATGTCTTTTATACCGGCTGGATTTTTTTCTTTCGATAAAGTGATAACTTCGCGTCCCTGCTCAGGTTGTGAGTATAAAGTGTGGATATAATCGGGATCAAAGCCGCTTAAGTCCGCCGGTAAAACCTGAATGGGATCGGGCGGCGGATTTGAAAAATTCAGGCGGGTATGTCCAAAGCTGCGAGGTTTCAAAGTGGTTAAGATGGGAATAAACAAAACGCCTAGCGCAACCAGGATGAGTAGCGCAACGATAAGATAACGTTTAGGTACTTTCATACAGCTATACACTCTTGCTGAATAAGCGGCGCCACTTCAGAGACTGTATAAAAAGAGCCAAAGACAATAATTCTATCGCCTTTTTTAGCATTCGATTTGGCATATCGATATGCAGACGACAAAGAAGAGAAAGCGTAGATCTCTGAAAAACCCACCTCTTTTGCCGCCGCTTCCAAGAGCCTTTCACTGGCACCCCGCGGGGTTTCACTAATAGCAGCCACACAAAGATAATCAATGGAATCCCGTAATGACAATAACATATTGAGCCTGTCTTTATCTGCCAAAATCCCTGCCACCCCCCACGTTTTACCGGTACAGGGATTTTGTTTCAAGCATCTTGCCAACACTTCAGTCGCAGCCGGATTGTGAGACACATCTAGATAATGAGCAATCTCTCCCGGAATATATTGGCAGCGGCCCACTAAATTCACCGTTTGCAGTCCTTGAATAATAGCTTTTTCCGATACGGGTAAGCGTTGCACGATACAGCTCAATGCCATTAATACAGCAGCGGCATTTTGCAACAATAAGGACGGGAGCGGCAATGTGGAATAAGACTGCGTTTTACTTTTCCACGACCAATGATCGTTAAAAGTTTCATAGTGATAGTCTACACCCTGGCAATATAAAAGCGCTTTTTTTGCCTTGGCTTCGTCACGAATAGTATGGGGAGGATCAAAATCACCGCAAATAACAGGTTTTCCTTCGCGCATGATGCCTGCTTTTTCAAAGGCAATACGCTCACGCGTATCTCCCAGCCAGTCTATATGATCTAAAGCAATAGTGGCAACAATGGCCACATCCGAGTCGATAATATTAACCGCATCCAAACGCCCGCCTAATCCTACTTCCAAGATAAGCACATCCAGCAGCGCTTCTTTAAAATAAAGTAAGGCTGCTAAGGTAGTGTATTCAAAATACGTTAAAGTACACGTTTTCTCACTGGCTTGTTGCACTCTGACAAAAGCTTTGATTAAAGCTTCATCAGTGATAGGTTTTGTATTAATACAAATACGTTCGTTAAAATAAAATAGATGCGGCGATGTATATGCACCCACTCGATAACCCGCTGCCATTAAAATGGATTGTAAAAGCGCGACAGATGAACCTTTACCATTCGTACCGCCAACGGTGATGACGGGAATAGAAAAAGACAGCAAATCTAATGCTGCTGCTACGGTGGTGATTCTATCCAAACCCAGATCCATCGCGAGAGGATGTTGTTTACCAATCCAATCTAACCAATCACTGAGAGAGAAGTTGTTCATCTTTACTCATTATTCGATTCAGGCATTATACAATAATCCAACTCTTTCCGGGTTAATTTAGCCAGAAGGCTCGCTACTTTATCCCGCATCTCACGCCTGTCGATGATCATATCGATTGCACCGTGATCGCGTAAAAATTCACTGCGTTGAAAACCTTCCGGTAAGATTTCGCGCACCGTTTGGGCAATCACGCGAGGCCCTGTAAACCCTATCAAGGCATTGGGTTCAGCAATGATCACATCCCCCAGCATAGCAAGGCTTGCAGAAACCCCCCCCATGGTAGGATCAGTCAATATGGAAATAAACGGAATACGGGCTTTGGCAAGGCGGGTTAGTGAAGCACTGGTCTTTGCCATTTGCATAAGAGAGAACAATCCTTCTTGCATCCTGGCACCGCCGCTTGCAGAAAAACAAATAAAGGGGCTGCCTGTTTCAAGGCTTGCATTTACACATTGAACAAAACGCTCGCCTACGGCCGCTCCCATTGAACCGCCTAAAAATTCAAAATTAAAAGCACTCACGCAAACCGGTATCCCATGTAAATGCCCCTTACAAGCTAGCAAAGCATCTTTTTCAGCGGTTTGCTTTTGAGCAGCACTCAAGCGTTCTTTATATTTTTTGCTGTCTTTAAATTTAAGCCTGTCTTGGGGTTCCGGCGGATTGGGAAGTTCTTCGTAACGTCCATCATCTAGAAAATAACGCACTCTGGCGCTCGCACTTAAACGCATGTGATGGGTACATTTTGGACAAACACAATAGTGGCGCTCTAATTCTGCACGGTATAAAACCGCCTGACACTGCGGACATTGCGTCCAAACCCCTTCGGGCACCCCTTTTTTTGCACCGGCTTGTGTACGTATTTTAGACGGCAGTAGTTTTTTAAACCAACTCATCGAATCTCATTTCCTGTTTTAACCTTGCTCTATTCTACCACATATTTTTTGTCTACCTATACGGGCTAAGAAGGCTTCAAAAAATGGCGGGTCAATAACGCCGCTAATGGGAAGAACCCAGGCATTTGGTAAATTGAAAGGGGTACATTTGACAGCATCTTTTTCGGTTAAGAAGATGAGTTCTTCTCTAAACGCTGCAAAATCGTTTCGCTGAAAAAAATGATGATCGGGAAAAGGATGCGGAATTATTTGAAGGTTATTTTTGATTAACGTATCAAAAAACCGTTCTGGATGTCCGATGCCGGCAACTGCATGAATGGGGTTAGCGATAAAACCCTTCAAGGGTTTTTGACAGGTAGGATCTTGCAAGCGGTAACAGATTGTTGATGTTAGCGTCATGTTAAAAGAATGGATCCCGGAAACACCGCAGGCGTTGTCTGCGATCCATTTATTATTATCTGTCACCACCAAAAAATCACTGTATTGTAGGCGCGATACCGGCTCTCGCAAAGGACCTGCCGGTAAACAATAACCATTGCCAAATCTCTTTATTCCATCCATCATCACAATTTCAATATCTCGCCCCAATGCATAATGTTGAAGACCATCATCACTGATAACGATATCACAATCAGTCGTTTCTAATAATTTTTTAACTGAATCTTTCCGTTTTTTACCAATCATCACAGGGCAATTACAGCGATTTTTTAAAAGCACTGCTTCATCACCGACTTCCTCAGGCAAACTGTTTTTTTGGACTTCGTAAGGTTTATGATTAAGCTTACCTTTATAACCTCTCGAAATAATGCCGGGCTTAAAGCCTTTTGATCGTAAATATTCGACCAATGCAATAACACAAGGGGTTTTTCCCGTACCGCCAACGCTGATATTTCCTACCACGATCACCGGTACCGGGAAACGATATGTTTTCAATAAAGCAAAACGGTAAGCAAGACGCCGACACACTATTATAAAACGAAAGATAAAGGAAAAAGGAATTAATAAAGCAAAAAGTTTTATATCAATATTATACCACGAATGCACGATTTGCCGTTGCCAGCCTTGGTGTTTAGGTTTCATCTTTAAACTGCATTTTATACAGCTTGGCATACATCCCATCAGCAGCGAGCAAGGTTTTGTGATCACCTATTTCAATGATTTCTCCTTTGTCCAAGACAACGATCTTGTTGGCCTTTTCAATGGTAGACAATCGATGTGCAATAACGAGTGTAGTACGGTTTTTAATGAGCTTATCCAAAGCATCCTGAATATAGCGTTCAGATTCAGTATCCAGTGAGGAAGTGGCTTCATCTAAAATTAAGATAGGCGCGTTTTTTAAAATAGCGCGCGCAATGGCCAATCGCTGACGCTGACCGCCAGATAACAAGATCCCATTTTCACCAATAATTGTATTAAATCCCTCAGGCAGCTCATTCACAAAATCGAGAATATGAGCCGCTTCAGCGGCAGCTCTAATAGCTTCTTCAGAAGCATTTTCAAATTGACCATAAGCAATATTGTCGCGGATACTCGCATTAAATAAAGTGACTTGCTGAGTGACCAATGCTATTTGTTCTCGTAAAGAATGCAAACGATAGTCTTGGGAATCATGGCCATCTATTTTAATGATGCCGTTATAATCATGATAAAAACGCGGTAAAAGGTTTGCCAATGTGGATTTGCCAGCTCCTGATCGGCCTACGAGCGCCAGGGTTTGGCCCGGCTCAATAGTAAAACAAATATTTTTCAATACGGCTGAAGCACTGGTAGCATAATTAAAACTGACATGGTTATATTCAATATGTCCTTTTGCTTTGCCTTTAAAGTCTAAGGTTCCGCGATCGGGTTCTTTTTCCGCATCAACCAACTCAAACACTGATTCTGCTCCAGCAATAGCCGCTTGAATTGAGGTATTTAGTTTCGTGAGGTTTTTAACAGGTTTCAGTATGGCGGCCATCGAGGCCATCATAGCGACAAAAGCGCCAGGACTTACATTTAAATGTCCTGTTTTTAAAGTTCCCAAAAAGATAACGGCCGCAATAATGAATCCTAACATGAGCTGCACGATGGGGGTTGCCAAACCGTCAGTCACAGCCCTTTTCATATTTTGACGAAAGTTACGCCAGGTTACTGTTTCAAATTTATTGATTTCATAAGCTTGCCCGCCGAATGCCTTAACAACCCGATGCCCTTCAACCACTTCTTCTACTAAATGGGCGACTTCTCCCATCGACACTTGCACTCTTTTGCTGAGGTTACGCAAGCGCTTGTTACTCACCCGGACTGTAATAGCAATAATAGGGCCTACAAAGAGAAAGAAAAGCGACAAACGCCAGCTGTTTATAAACATCACTCCTAGCAATCCCAATACAAAAAAACCTTCTTGCAAGAGTGTTGTAATGGTAGTCGTGCTGGCAGCAGCAACTTGATCAACGTTATAGAGCACTTTTGACAGTAATTCACCCGATGTGCTTTGATCATAAAATGCTGTGGGCATGTGAATATATTGTCTAAATAAAATTTGGCGAAAAGTCATAATGACCTTGCCGGATAACCAGCGCAAACAATAGTTTGATATGAAGCTTGCCGTCCCCCGAAACAGAAAGGCCCCAATAACCATTAACGGCAGCCAGCGCAGAAAGGTCAGATTAGGATCAATCAACCCTTTGTCCATAATGGGACGAATCGAACCAACGAATCCGGCTTCTATTAATGAAGTGAGCGCCGTTGCAATGATGCCTACTAGAAAAACAGGCCAATACGGCAAGACAAAGGTCAGCAAGCGCCGATAAACAGAAAATCCGCTCACTGAGCTTGATGTCGATGACTTCATAGTACTTTTCAACCGCCCTGCCAAATCAAGCTGCATTGTAAAATAAGCAGCCAGTGGATACTAGAGGGAATATGCTCTAGTGTGTCCAAAATCGGCGATTGAGCGCCCGAAAACACTGAGGCGCTATCGTGCCGTCCTCTTCAAAACGCAAACGCAATGCTCCGCAATCATAACTTAAATAAGTATCGATACCCCTATCCTGATACCTTGCAAGCACTTTGGATTTAGGAAAGCCAAAGCGGTTACGATACCCTGCCGAAAACAAAGCTATTGTTGGCGAAACAGCTTCAATAAAAGCGGCCGTTGAAGACGTTTGACTGCCATGATGCGGCACAATCAATACATCGCTTTTTAATTTATCAGGTATCGTTTGCACTAAATACCATTCCCTATTCTTTTCAATATCGCCAGTTAACAAGATTGATCCGGCTTTTGAACTCACTTTTAAAACACAAGAGTTATCATTATCATGCCGTGATTTTGCAATCAGCGAAGATTTATCAGGAGATAATATTTCAAAATACACCCCGTCCCACATCCAGGCTTCACCCGCATAACAAGGGTTAGAACTTGTTTTTAATTGAGCAGGGTCGCTGCTGAAAATATCTCCTATTGGCAGCGCTTGCACAAGACTTTCCAATCCGCCGCTGTGATCCATATCGCTGTGGCTTATCATTATACGGGAAATATGATTTAACCCATGATGCCGAAGAAAAGGGATCACGATACTGTTGGCCGCATCATTAACGGGACTATAACGAGGACCGGTATCATACACCAAGACATGATGCTGAGTTCGAATAACGCTGGCTAAGCCCTGTCCTACGTCTAATAACGTTAATTCCATCAATCCATAAGGCGGCGGCGTAGAAAAGGGCAAATAAAAAACGGGGAAACAGAAAAAAATCCCTACAAAGCGTAATGGAAAACCGCGGGGGGCTAAGAGAATCATCATCCCGATGATGGCAGTGATTAATACAACCACCGTAGTAAGCGGATGAAACCACTGTGCTCCATTCAGATGGCTTAACCACGTTAACCCCTCAAAAAGGGTTTCCAGCAATGCCCTGCTTAAATAAAGACACGATTCCCCTATACCCGGTAAAATGCTTAAGAGTCCCAATCCTATAAAAGCCAGGGGTAAGACGATAAATCCCACCCACGGAATAGCAATACTGTTGGCAAGCAAACCAATCAGAGAAACTTGTGAAAAAAACCACAATGTTAATGGCGCCAAGAGCAGGGTCACTGCCCATTGGGTTCGAATAACACGCCAATAAAAAGAAACGGGCTTCCGATAAGCCGTACCGTACATAATAGCTGCGACTGCGCCAAACGATAACCAAAACCCTGTCGTCAATACAGTGAGCGGATCCCATAATAATAAACACCACAATGCTAATGATAAAGCCTGCGCTGTCATAAAACGCCGGCGAGAAATAATGCCTAACACCATTACCAGGAGCATGATCATCGCCCGTTGGGTGGGAAGCGCAAAACCAGAAAATAGACTGTATAAGCCTGCTAATAATAAAGCCGCTATCCAGCCTGCTATTGGCGCTGGAATCATCAAACAGGCTCTTGCACTGAAACGCCATAAATGCGAGATAATAAATCCCATAAAAGCAGCTACCATGCCCACATGCAGCCCTGAAATTGCCATTAAATGGCTCGTTCCTGTGGCTTGTAAGACTTTCCATGTTTCAGGACTTAACTGAGCGCGTTCTCCTATCAACATCGCTAACAATAAAGCGCTGCTTTGGGAATTTGTTAACGTTTCTTTAATTCGTTCAGCCAGGTTTTGCCGCCAATGAATGAGCTTTGTAAAAGGATTAACAATAGAAAGCCTGTGGTTATCCTGAATATTGACTACATATCCTACATAACGACTATGTTTCGTGATTAACGTTTTTTCAAAATCGACACTACCTGGATTGGCACTTCCCCTGCCGGGTTTTAATCGCACTGCTAATTGCCAGTGGGTGCCATATTCCAATTTAATATGCTCAGCAGGAAAATACCAATTCAATAACAGACGCTTTTTTAAATGAATTGTTTTTTGTGGAGATTTAAGATGGATTGAATCCATTAAAAAAATAAATCGTGCTTGCTCGGGCAATTCCAGAGGAACACTGTCTATTTTTCCTGTCACGATCACTGTCTTACCCAGCCATGCGTCAGGTAAGGGAGATTGCATCACAGGATAGACATTGATAAATAACCACGCCCATCCCACCATAAGACAAGCCAAGCAGTTCAAGACGGGTTTATGCCCTATGACCCCGAGAGACAGCAATAATAATCCTGCCCCTCCTGTGCCCAAGAGCCAGGGATAAGCCGGCAGGTTTTGCCAATAACCCGTGAGGCTAGCGCCTAATAGAAACGCCAATCCGTTAGTGAACATCTCTGTTATACTGAAATGATGGATTTATAATAGGGGCTATGTTAATTTTATTTTGCTAGGATATCAAGATCATACAATACAGAGGGGATCTGTGTGCTGCGAAAACAATTAAAACGTTTATTACCCGAGCCCGGGATATTGAAAAGACATAAAAATTTACGTATTTTTGGCAAACGTCTGCACAGCAAAAACTTGTGGCATATCAACCGGCAATCAATTGCGCGGGCAGTCGCTATCGGTTTATTCACCTGCTTTTTACCCATGCCTTTTCAAATGGTCGTTGCTGCAGCGCTCGCTATTTTCTTGTATGCCAATTTGCCCCTATCGGTACTGTTGGTGTGGATATCCAATCCGATCACTATGTCACCGATGTTATACGCCGCTTACAGGACGGGTCAATTTTTATTGCAACTACCCCGCGTAGAATTTCATCCTGAATTCAGCCTGCAGTGGCTTGTAAGTCAATTGGAGCAGCTTTGGTATCCTATCTTGATAGGCTGTCTGGTTTTAGGACTCTTGACTGGGTTTATCGGATATTACGCTACCCACGTGTTGTGGCGCTTATGGATTATTCATCAGTGGAATCGGCGATCTTGTCTCAGAAAAAGTCAAAAATCAGATTGATCTTCTTTTTCCTGATGACCGGAGGGGCGGTTTATATTACTAAAATTATCAAAATCCCACAGCTCTTTATCCATCAATTGACTGGGACGTACACTTTTCAATGCATGTAATAGATTGCTGGGAATTTTAGGATTTTCAGCCGCTAACTCACTCAAAAGCCGCTTTATCCGTTTTCTCATGAGGTTTTCCTGACTACCGCATAAATTACACGGAATAATGGGAAATGCCATTTTTTCTGCAAAAGATTGAATATCTTTTTCCTGGCAATAAATTAAGGGCCTTATGACAATATGTTCTTTGCTATCGGATTGTAGTTTGGGCGGCATAGAAGCCACTTCGCCGCGATAAAAGAGTGACATTAAAAGGCTATTGATCAAGTCATCGCGATGATGCCCTAATGCAATTTTGTTAAATCCATTTTCTTTGGCATAACGGTAAATGTTTCCGCGGCGCAAGCGGGAACACAAGGAGCAATAGGTTGCCCCTTCCGGTACTTTTTCTTTGACAATGGAATAGGTATCTCGCTTTAATACTTCATAAGCAATATGACGTATGTCTAACCATTCCCGCAAAGCGCTGTCATCCCAGCCAGGTTGGGACTGATCTAATACGAAGACAAACAACTCAAACTTATGGCGGGTACGTTTTTGTAAGATGTGGAGCAACGTCACCATTGTGAAAGAATCTTTACCCCCTGATAAACAAAGCATTACCCTGTCACCTGTTTTTATCATATGGTAATCCGCAATAGCTTTACCCGTATAATGTAATAATTTCTTTTCAAGGCGTGCCAGAACAGGAGCAGGCGTTGTAATGGTTTCAGTGCTTAGCATTATAGTTCCCAGACAATAACAAATTAGTCCATTTTATGGGCAAAAATCACCCTTGTCAAAAACTTGTATTCAGAGGGCGATGAACCTATACTTTTTGCGCGATAGGATTCGATCTGGATGAAGACGGATACCGAGGAGAAAAACATGATACTCTGTCTCGACTTAGGCAACTCCCACCTTTTTGGCGGGGTTTTTGATAATAAAGAATTGATTTTTCGTTTCCGCTACCCTACCAGCGCTACCAATACCTCTGACCAATTAGGCTTATTTTTCAAACAGGTTCTGCGAGAAAACCATATTGACACCAATGCTATCAAGGCTATCGTCTTATGCTCTGTAGTACCGGCTATGGATTATTCTATCACCAGCGCTTGTATTAAATATTTCAGCATTGCCCCCCTGCATTTGAAAGCCGGTATTAAAACGGGTGTCAAGCTATTGGTAAAAAACCCACTGGAAGTGGGCGCTGACAGGATTGCCACCACCGTTGCCGCAACCCATCAATTTCCCAATCGCAATATTTTGTTAGTGGACTTTGGTACGGCAACAACCGTTTCTGTGATTTCAAAAGAATGTGCTTTTTTAGGCGGCACTATCATGCCGGGGCTTAAAACTGCCGGCAATGCCTTGTGTCAACACACCAATCAATTACCGAATGTTGATATTATACAAATGGACAAAGCGCTGGGTAAATGTACGCAAACTAACATACAATCAGGTTTATACTTTGGGCAATTGGGCGCTATCAAAGAAATTATTACCCGTATCACCGAAGAAGCTTTTTCTGATTCCGAACCTGTCACGCTTGGCACCGGCGGTTTTGCCTATCTTTTTAAAGAAGCCCGTTTGTTTGACGTGTTATTGCCTGATTTGGTACTTCATGGGCTTTATCAAGTAGCCTGCAAAAATGGGCTTATTTAATTATTTCTGCCGTGTAACGTAAGGCCTTCATCTCTTTTGACCAAAAATCCGGGGCTAAACCCGCTTTTTGTTTTAAACGGGATAGAAACACTTTGGGATCGGGCAAAGCTTCCCATACAGAAGGCAGGAAAGTAGCCTGATGGTCACTGCATTGTAGAATCAATCCATCCACTTCAGGCTTTAAGGCGTTGAGAAGGGATGCTTCATCTTGACAATCAATAGGGATAGGGTCGCTTAAAATAGAAATAGAAAGTCCAGCTTTTTCCCACTCTGCCGGCGTTAAAGGGGTAAAACGCGGATCATGAAATGCCGCATGAAAGGCATTATGGACAATATCTTCAGCCAAGGGACGCACGGCTTGAAGTGATCCAATACAACCGCGTAATTGATTATTAATAGTAATCGTCACAAAAGTGGCTTTGGGTTTTTGTAAAATAGCCGGCACGCTGCTTAATTGAACATGAGGCATTTGCTTTTCTTTAAAAGTAAAATCAATCGCTTTTCTTGCCAATTGCAAGAGCGCTTTTCCATAAGCTGTTTGATAATGCTGTAAAGGAAAGAAATGATAAGCGCCATAACCCACTACTCGTGATTTATCACTTGCCGTATCTCCAGAATTGCGTAAATCCAGCACACATCCTTCCAAGCCTTTTTGCTGCGCTAAATACAATAAGCCTTTAATAGGATTACGCCCGCAAGCTGAATCAAAGGCTATATCCTGATAACGCATTTCAAGAATAGCCTCACTAGTCTGTTTATCTTTATTTATGGCTATTTCATACGGATGATAATGGCTTAAGTCAGAACTGATGACTACCAAAGTTTCATCGCCGCCCCAGAGCTTTTCCAAGACTTCAGCCACTTTATCCGGCATCGCATTGCCGACTACCAACGGTATAAAAGTAAAACCTTCTAATAATACCTGCAAAAAAGGTAATTGCACTTCCAAACTGTGTTCACGGGCGTGGGCATCATCTATTATCTGGACTTGCGGCAGAGCCAGGGCTTTCTGCTGTAAATTGGCATCAACGGCGACTTTTCCCAAAGGGGTTTCATAATGACTTGCACTGCTTGCAGCGATTCCATGTAAAGCAACGGTGTGCGCGGGGCCCAATAAAACCACTTTTTTAATCTGTTTTTTTAAGGCAGATAAATAAGCATAAGCATTTGCCGCAATGTCACCGGAATAAATAAAACCTGCATGAGGAGCAATAATCGCTTTGGGTAAGATTTTCGGTGTTTTAGCGTGCGATAAGGTTTTGTTGAGACATTCATTGACCATTTTTTTTAAAGCTCGGGGATCAGCCGGATAAAATTGGCCTGATACTGCAGCGTGGCGTATTTTTTCCATATTACCTTGCGCCCTATCCTGTGAATTTATCAAAATCCGTTATAATGTTTAAATATAGCTTAGACCATTTTACCCCCTTTGAAAAAGGGGGTCGACATACGCAAAGCGTATGTCGGGGGGATTTCTCATGGATCACCGACAACCACCAGACACCTTTCCTACGCACTATTGGCATGCATTGCCCGATGGGCGCATTCAGTGTGATGTCTGTCCCCGAAATTGCAAATTACACGATGGGCAGCGAGGCTTGTGTTTTGTCAGAGCTAATCAGGACAATCAAATCGTATTAACCACTTATGGGCGCTCTAGCGGATATTGTATCGATCCCATTGAGAAAAAACCCCTTAATCATTTTTTGCCGGGAACCCCCAGCTTATCTTTTGGAACGGCAGGCTGTAATTTAGCCTGCAAATTTTGCCAGAACTGGGATATCTCTAAATCACGTGATATCGACAAATTAGCTGACAGTGCTATGCCAGAAAATATTGCCATTGCCGCTCATCAATTAGGCTGCAAAAGTGTGGCCTTTACGTATAACGATCCGGTGATTTTCATGGAATATGCCATAGATGTCGCCAAAGCCTGTCATCAATATGATATTCAAACCGTTGCTGTTACGGCAGGTTATATTAACCCGGAGCCTAGATCTGAATTTTACCGCTACATGGATGCGGCCAATGTTGATCTAAAGGCTTTTTCAGAGGATTTTTACCACAAGCTCACAGGCTCTCATCTGCAAGATGTATTAGACACTATTTGTTATTTAAAACAGGAAACCGATGTGTGGTTTGAATTAACCACTCTTTTGATCCCCGGTGAAAATGACAGTGCTGAAGAAATTGAAAAAATGTCAGAGTGGATTTTAAAAAACATCGGCCCTTTTGTACCGCTGCACTTTACGGCATTTCATCCGGATTGGAAGATGATGGACAAACCGCCTACTCCGCCAGCCACCCTCTTTCGAGCCCGAAAAATAGCCCAGGACAAGGGTTTACAGTATGTTTATACGGGCAATATTCACGATTCTGAGGGGGGAACGACTTATTGCCATCACTGCCACAAAGCTCTCATTGTGCGCGATTGGCATGAAATCAGCGAATATCATTTAACTAACGATGGGCATTGTCTCTTTTGTAATACCAAATGTCACGGCGTCTTTTCAGGCGGTGCCGGCAATTGGGGCAGAAAACGGGTTCCCGTCAGATTAAAGGATTTTTTGGGTTGAGAGCAAAATTATTATTGCTGCGCAGCAATAATATTGAACCTATTTATACAAGCAGCGCTTATTAAAAATAATCCCTTAAAACGATCTCTGCAATTTGTATCGCATTTAAAGCAGCGCCTTTTCTAATATTATCTGCCACTATCCACAAATCGATACCCAATGGGTGAGAAATATCTTCTCTAACTCGTCCCACAAAAACCGGATCTCTGCCGGCTGCTTCTGTCACTGCCGTTGGATAAACGCCTTGTTGTGGATCATCCATTAAAACAATCCCCGGCGCATTGGATAACAACTTACGCACTTTCGCAGTAGTAATTTTCTTCTTCGTTTCCAAATGCACAGCTTCAGAATGCCCGTATAACACCGGAACCCGAACTGCTGTTACATTCACTTTAATTTCAGGGTCATTTAAAATTTTTTGGGTTTCCCACACCATCTTCATTTCTTCACGGGTATAGCCATTGGCTTGAAAGGGATCGATCTGTGGAATTACATTAAAAGCAATCGGCTTTGGAAAAACAGTTGAGATAATGGGCTCATTATTTAAAGATGCTGTCGTTTGATGCCGAAGCTCTCCAATAGCACGCCCTCCTGCTCCCGAAACCGATTGATAGGTTGCAACATTAATTCGACTAATACCCACTGCATCATAAATAGGTTTTAAGACGGGGAGCAATTGCATGGTTGAGCAATTAGGATTTGCGATGATATAGCGTTTTTTATAATCTGCGATCGCTTCAGGGTTTACTTCTGAAATCACCAACGGTACATCATCGTCATAACGAAATTGAGACGTATTATCGATGACAAGACAGTGAGCAGCAGCAGCTCGCGGCACAAAATGTTCAGACGCTTTAGAGCCTGCCGAAAAAAAGGCTAACTGCACCTTGGAAAAATCAAAATGCTCAGCGTCCTGCACCCGATAGATTTTGCCGGCAAACTTAATCTCTTGCCCTGCGGAACGATGGCTTGCTAATAAATACAATTGTCCTATGGGAAAATGCCGCTGCGCTAAAATGTTAAGCAGTGCTTCGCCTACCGCGCCGCTGGCTCCTAAAATAGCAACATCTACTGTAGAAAGCGGCATACATCCTCCAAGCTAGGTACGAAGTCCTATACCTTTTCGCAATAAATACAGTGCAAAACCCAAAGATCCAACAACAAAAAGGATAATCACCGATAAACCAAAACCCCAATGCAGATCACTTGTCCCTAAAATACCATAGCGAAAACCACTGACCATGTATAAAACCGGATTGCCCAAGGAGAGGTGATACCAAAACGGCGATAATAAAGAAACTGAATAAAAAACACCGCCAAGATAGGTCAGAGGCGTTAATACAAAAGTCGGTACAATAGAAATATCATCAAATTTTCTGGCAAATACCGCATTGATAAAACCCGCTGTTGAAAACAAAAGAGACGAGCCCAAAATTACCAGTAAACTGACAAAAGGATGCTGCAAGCGAAGATGGGTAAAAAGCAGCGCAATACCCGTTACAAT
>JAJNDI010000058.1 GCA_021156325.1 Gammaproteobacteria bacterium | reverse complement strand
TTTCAAATCATGGGTGATATTGCGTTAGTCATAGGAGGATTTCATCACCTGCACCTGTCGTTATCTATCTTTCTAATGGGTTCTCTTGTCAATCAAGTCTGCAATATTATGTTTATCTACGAAGCCGTGGGTCAAAATGAATTACTGATACGCCGTACCATGTTATGGAATTACGCCATCATGAATGTAGGCGTTTTATTGGGAGTTAGTTTTTCTGGTTTTACGGCCATTCATTATAAGTACAACTACTTATTTATTCTAATGGCATTATTGACTACTGTTTGTGTTCTATTGGTTCATTTCTGTCTGGATTACAAAAAACCGGCTTCTCTCAAAATAAAAAACAAAACGACTGTTTGTATCGGGATCTTGGCTGCTTGTGTGTTGATAGTCGATCTCATGTTAAACTACTGCAATCAGATTAGTGTATACCTTATTATGATTTATTTGTTTGTTATTGCCTATTTGGTATTGTATGTCTCTCTATATCAAAAAAATTCAAGAAATAACTTAATTAAGCTGGTATTTTATATCGCTATTGCTATGACTTATTGGGTCGGGTATTTCTTATCACCTTCTTTGATTATGGATCTGATTAAATCACATGTCGATTTACAGCTGGCTGAATTTCAAATTGCTCCCCAATGGTTTGAAAATATCGACCCATTAATCACTATTCTGGGAACCAGTACGTTGGCCATATTATTAAAGCAAAGGCAGCAAAAAAATAAGCGCCATTTTAGCACGGCTTTTTTATTTTCCATGGGTATTTTATTTGTTGTGATTGCTTTGTACATCATGGGATATATCATACAATATACTACAAATACTGAGAAAATCTCGCCTTACGTCATCGGATTGTACTTTCTTATCCTCAGTATAGGCGGTGTTTTCATTGCCCCTGAAAGCCTCAATCTCGCAAACCAATTGGTGCCTGAATCCTTAAAAGGTTTTGCAACGGGCATTGCTTTAGGGATGCTTGGCATATCCAGCATCATCGCTTCAATGATCGCAGGGCGCATTTTGCTGGATAGCCAAAGTATCGCATTAAGCTATTATGCCAATACATTTCATACCTTGTTTATTGTTATGTTGATAATCTTAGCTTTGACAATGGCTGCTGCTGTTTATTTTAGAAAGAGGATTTAATGCCTTTTGTATCGGTATCAACTCTTCACGCAAAATATGAAAAGATGGCGGCGCATCAATACCTACTCTGATTTGATTGCCGCTTAATTTCATTAAAGTGACTCTGATTTCCAGATTTTCTCCAATAAAAAATGATTCGCCTGGTCTGCGGGTGATGATCAACATCCTGATTAACTCCTTTGTATTTTGTCCTAGCTTAAAATCCCCTCGTCCTCTTTCGCCTGCGGCTACGGCGGACGCCCCCATTTTTCAAAGGGAGGAAAATAATTTCATGAGTATTAAAACATCCGCAAAATGGTAATAAAAGTTGATAATTATCAGGAAAAATTGATCTGAAATTTATCTGGTATATTTACAGTACCGCGATTCAAGGCGCATATCGGTTCAAAGGGATTGGTCTTTGAATCAATTTATGGTTAAATAAAAACTGGTTATATTTTTCATAACGATTTTCATCGATAGCCATCGGCTCATCAGCAAAATACGGTATCGTTTCCGTCCAGGATTTCCGGCTCATCAGCAAAATACGGTATCGTTTCCGTCCAGGATTTCTCATTAAACGCATTATTGTTTTCTGGATAAGCTTTTGCGAAGGCTTCCCACATCAGTTGAGGATGTTTTTTTAGATAGGCTGTAGCCGATTGCACTGCGCGCAGAAAGGAGCTCAAACGCGGATCATTTGCTTTGTTTTTGTTGGCAATATACACTAATTCATCATAAGCCGGCACCCCATAGTCTTCTGGGTAAAATACACGCACCTGATGACCGCTCAATTCCAATTCAACAGGTTCAACATTTCGCATCATCCCCACCGCTGCATCAATATTGCCTGATAATAAGGCTTGTGTTAATCCGTAATGCACATTGATCCACTGAACATCAGTTAATGTTAAGCCTGCATTACTTAAAACCGTTGAAAAAATCAATTTATCTAGATCACTGCTGCTGTATCCAATACGTTTTCCCCGCAAATCTTTAATTTGCTGAATAGAACTTTTTGAGAGAACTGTGATGGCATTTAAGGGACTGTTAACCAACGTACCAATCCGAACTAAAGGCAAGCCTTGATCGATAGCAGCCATGACATAAGGCTGATAACTTACCCCAATATCGGCTTTTCCAGCGGCTACTAATTTCTCGGCATCAGAGGGATCCGCCGGATTAATGAGCTTCACTGCTATTCCATTTTCTTTGAAAAATCCTTTTTCTTCTGCAATAACAAGAGGAGCATGATCGGGATTAACAAACCAATCCAATACCACAATCAACGGTTTTTTGGCAGCAAAAACCGTATTAGCGCAACATAGCAAAAGGCAAAAAATAAAGATTTTTATAATTAATTTTATCATCCAGTTTCTTCCAGCCATGGAAAAGCTTGTCGAATAAATCTATTGATAAGGGCGTAAAATAATAAACTGATACCGATCAACACCAATAAGACAGCGAACACAAAAGGAATTTGCATTCTGGCATTGGCGTTTAGCATTAAAAATCCGAGTCCGTGACTCGCGCCTACCCATTCACCGATCACTGCCCCCATCGGGGCCATAGCAGCTGCAATACGCATACCGCTCGCAAATCCAGGCATTGCGGCAGGCAAGCGAATATGCCAAAAGTGCGGCCATCGAGAAGAGGTCATGGTTTTTGCTACATCAAGCCACACCGCTTTGCAGCGAGATAATCCATCGTAAAAAGCGCTGGTAACCGGAAAATAAATCATTAATACGGTGGTAACAATTTTGGAATTTAAACCATATCCTAACCAGATCACTAACAAGGGAGCCAGCACAAAAAGCGGCAACACTTGTGTACTCAATAAAATGGGCTGCAGCCAACGCCGAAGCCACGGCGAAAAGGCTATTGCTACGGCAGACAAACTTCCCAATAGTACGCCTATCATAAAACCCAATATCATTTCTATGAGGGTATACCGTAAATGTCCTATAATAACACCCGAATTTTGATAAAAAGCTGTAAAAACGGTGATGGGATCAGGAAAAATAAATAAAGGTATTCGCAGCGTCTTAACGATAAGTTCCCAACAGCTTAATAAAGCCAAAATGATAATGATAATATCCCTATAATGATGCCGCTTTTTCATATTCATACTCATTGATGCAGCGCTGTTAACAAGTGTTTATATAAACTCAATATCTCTGGATCTTCTAGCGGATAGGAATGATCCCCTTTAAGCTTGATAGGCTCTGACAAAACCGCAGGGGATCCCGATACAATCCGAATCTCGTCTCCCAAGCGCAAAGCTTCCAGCGGATCGTGCGTGATGAATAATACCGTTTTATTCTCCAGAAGCTGCAATGCCAGATTTTGCATATCACCGCGTGTTATCGCATCCAGACTGCTAAACGGTTCATCCATTAAAACAAGCGGCGTGTCTTCCAATAATACCCGCACTAAAGCAACCCGCTGACGCATGCCGCCAGATAAAGAGCACGGGCGTTTTTGCAAATACTCGCTTAACCCCACTGCCTGCAAATAGCGAATGGCCTTTTCGCGAGATACGGTTTTTTTTCTAAGACGCACGCCCAATAAGGCATTATCTATCACTGTCAGCCAGGGTAATAATGCGTCTTGCTGAGGTAAATAACTGAGATCAGCAGACTTGAGAAGCCGGTTTTCCAGATAACAAGCGCCTCTGAAATAACTCGCTTTTTTTTCTGTTAATCCTGCAATAAATCGAAGTAAGGTACTTTTTCCAATGCCGCTTTTACCTAATAAACAAGTCCATTTTCCCAGCGGCAGTGAAAAAGAAAGATCTTGAAAAATCGGTTTTTTATCAAAAGATACTGTCAGCTGATCAATCGTTAAGGCTGCCGTTTTGCTCGACAATGTGGGTATGAACATGATAACTTTTCCTACGTCGGGATTAGCCGCATCAGGTATAAGGGTCGCTCACTATATCTTCTCGTATTGAGAATAGGGTCTGTTGACAATTCTACTATGGCGGGCGTAATTCATTGATTTTCTGTGTGCCGATGCTCACATATGCCTATATATGCTGCGCTTCGGTACTCAAAAATCAATGAATTCCACCTCGCCCTAGCG
>JAJNDI010000012.1 GCA_021156325.1 Gammaproteobacteria bacterium | reverse complement strand
GGCTAATAAAATTGTTATAAATGGCTGCTTCCTGCGTCTATAGTAGAAACCCATTTCTGGCTGCCATACGCTAATATATGTTCATCACACGTTAATAATGTGAGTGATTCAACACGTGCTGTTGCAATAATAATACGATCAGCGGGATCACCTGCCGTATATCCCGGTAATTGGCAGCTTTCTAGGGCAATTTCAGGCGTTAATGCCGATAATCTTATGCCAAAACTCAGAGCCTCTTTAATCCATTCAAGGCAAGGTTTATTTAAAATAATCCGCTTTTTTTGTTCCAACATACCGATTTCCCAGACGGAAATAGCAGAAATAAAGATATTGCCATTTTGGCGCGCGTATTCAATTAGCTTCTGCGATTTTTTCGAAATATTATCGTTCCCATTCATTAACCAAATCAATACATGCGTATCTAGCAATAAATTAGCTGTTTGCATCCCAATGATCTCCAATCGGTGAAATAATATCACTTTTAATCAGAACGGAATCTTTTTGTAACCCGAATAGATGAACGGCTTCTTCTTCAATGGGGATCAACTTTGCGATAGGTACCCCCCGTTTAGTAATGATGAGAGGCACGTGTGTACTGTAAACTTCATCCATTAACTTTAAACATTTTTCCTTAAATTCACCTGCTCCAATATGGGCTACTTTTCGCTGCATGATAACTTCTCCATAGTCATATAACTATAGTCATATTAGGCCGTTTTAGTCAATTTGTCAAGAGAAAAGCGGGAAAAATTAAGCCCCACATTCTTACATGCTCAAATAATCAAGCACATGCCTTCTTCTAAAAAACCGGCATCATTTCGATTGGAGACATTCGATTTGGAGCAACTGCCTACCGGTTAGAGGGTCTCTAACTTTTAACTTTCCGGGCATCTTGAAGCCAAAGCCAATTGGCTGAGGTTGATGAGCGCTGCCCTACCCTCTATTGTCATATAATATATAATTACAATAACTTAACATATCTTCTTCCAAGACTTTACACAGAGAAGGGATAAAAAATTCAGCATTCTTTCGAGCGGAGCATACTTCGTTCTGCGGGCAGCCGCCCGGCAACGGCAATCTGCTAACCCTTCTCTAGCCGGGGTACCCCCCAAAGCACCTGCGCACCCTTTTGTACGCCTAACCCCCATATTGCCGTCAGCTTTTCATACGCTTATAATTCATTTCTTGCGAAATTTTATGCACCAAAAATGGGCAATCCTTTCCCAGAACTTTATGGTAAAATAAGCAGCTTTCTTAATGGATTATCCCTAAAACCACAGGAACAGAGGTAGTAATAATATGGCAATAAAGCTCTCTCACGGTACCATCAAAGTCTTGCTGGTTGATGATCATGGATTGTGGCGGGAGGGGTTGAAACGCATTATTGCTCAACTGGACGACATTGAAGTCATCGGAGAAGCCCATAGCGGCGAAGAAGCGATCAAAAAGAGCCGGGAATTAAAACCCCATGTAGTCATTATGGATGTACAAATGCCGGGAATTGGCGGCTTGGAAGCGGCTTCTCGTTTGTCGCGTGCCGATCCCGATCTCAAAATTCTCGTATTAACTGCCTTTGAAAAAGAACCTTTCCCTTCCCGCATGATGAAAGCAGGCTGCAGCGGTTATCTCACCAAAGGGTGTTCACCAGAAGAAATGGCGAAAGCCATTCGGGTGGTGTGTACCGGTCAACGTTACATTAGCCCGGATATTGCCCAAAAACTTGCGATGAAACACATGGGGAAAGCGCATCCCAGCAGCACGCTCTTTGATAAGTTATCCACACGTGAAGTACAAGTCATGGAAATGATCACCAAAGGGGTTAAACCCCAAGATATCGCTAAACAATTATGTTTAAGCCCTAAAACGATCAACAGTTATCGTTACCGCTTATTTGAAAAATTAAGCATCGAGTCCGATGTTGAATTAACCCACCTGGCTATTCTCTATGGAGTTGTTGATCTAGGTTTGGATATTAGCGAACGACATGTTGACGACGCTGTTTCTGATGCAACCGCAAGTGGCAATGAATAGAACCGATGGTTTTTTAGCCTTTGATCCTGCCTCGTTACTCTCTAGCGCCCCGGAAAAGCCCGGGGTTTACCGCATGTATGATAAAGACAATATCTTATTATACGTTGGCAAAGCACGTAATTTAAAAAAACGCCTTCGCTCTTATTTTAGAAAAGAATTGGGATCTTCTAAAACAACGTTATTGGTTAGCAAAATCGCCGCTGTGCAATACACTGTCACCCATAGTGAAGGTGAAGCCTTATTACTGGAAAACACCCTCATCAAAGAACACAAGCCGCGTTATAATGTACTTTTGCGTGATGATAAAAGTTATCCCTATTTGCTGATTTCTACTGAAAACGAATATCCGCGCTTAGACTTTCATCGCGGGGCAAAGCGTGAAAAAGGGCTTTATTTTGGACCCTATCCCAGCACGCAAGCTGTTCGAGAGAGTCTTCAATTATTACAAAAACTGTTTCGATTACGTCAATGTCAGGATAGTTTTTTTCGCAATCGTCAACGCCCTTGTTTGCAGCATCAAATTAACCGCTGCTCTGCGCCTTGTGTAAATTATATTACCCCGGAAGATTATCAACAGGATGTGCGATTGGCAGAACTTTTTTTGTCAGGCAAAAGCCATGTGATCATCGATAGACTTATTCAACGGATGGAAGCCGCTTCTTATGCCAAAGCCTACGAACAAGCTGGGCGCTATCGGGATCAAATTGCAAACTTGAAGATCCTGCAAGAAAGCCAACATATCAGCGGGAAAACAGGAAATGTAGATATAGTAGCGCTTGTTTTCGAACAAGGTTATGCTTGTGTAGAATTGCTTTCTATACGTTCGGGAAATGTCTTGGGCAGCAAACCCTTTTATCCTAAAATACCAGAAGGCGAAACGCATAGCGCTATTCTATCGGCTTTTTTATCCCAATATTATTTAAATATTGAAAAAACCCATGTATTGCCCGATGAAATTATCCTGAATGAATCTATTGACGACGCCGATTGGATTCAAGAAGTATTAAGCCAATCACAGCATAAAACTATTCGCATAAAATCGACTGTCAGAGGTGAGCGTGCGCGCTGGCGTGAGCTCGCAATTACCAATGCCAAACAAGCCTTGAATGCTTTTTTAGCTGATAAAACCAGTTTTTATGAGCGTATGGAATCTTTAAGCGACGTATTGGGATTAGCCGCACTGCCAGAACGTATTGAGTGTTTTGATATTAGCCATACGCAAGGCAATCAAACAGTCGCTTCTTGTGTTGTTTTTGATACCCAAGGGCCGCGAAAAGCTGATTATAGACGGTTTAACATTGAAGGGATCACCCCAGGAGATGATTATGCCGCTATGCATCAAGCCTTGAAACGCCGTTATACCAAGGTAAAGCAAAGCGGCGGTAGCTTGCCCGATCTCTTGATCATTGATGGCGGCAAAGGGCAATTAAGCAAAGCTAAAGCGGTATTGGAAGAATTACAAATAACCCACGTGATGTTATTAGGAATAGCCAAAGGGCCTACCCGAAAAGCCGGTTTTGAAACGCTTTACCTTCACGATCAATTGTCACAGCCTATTTTATTAGACACTCATAGCAGCGCGTTGCATTTATTGCAGCAGGTGAGAGATGAAGCACACCGATTTGCTATTACATCGCATCGTAAAAAACGATCACACGAATTAACGCGCTCGATCCTCGATGAAATTCCCGGTATTGGCGCAAAACGCAGACACGATTTGCTGCGTCAATTTGGAGGGCTGCAAGGTCTAAAGCGCGCAAGTGTGGAAGATATTGCTAAAACGCCCGGGATCAGCCGGTTATTAGCAGAAGCTATTTTTGCACGATTGCAGAAATGATAAAGATCAAACTTCTTCTTTAACAGCAATATACACATCCAGCACAGGCTCTTTTAAATTCTTCATGCCTTCAGGATAATATTCAAAGTCGGCTGTATAAGCTCGGGGCAAATCATTTTTCCAAACCCACTGCCAGGTGCGCACCAATGACAAAGGATAATCTCCTTTTACCGGCAGACAAATGTAATCACTTTCTGGTAAATGATGGCGAATCATGCCTTCAGGTAAAGCTGTTTCAGTATCGATACTCGCTGCTCCCAACAAGACCGTGTAATCCCCTGTTTCATCTTTTTCATAATTGGTATACACACAATAAATACCTTCATTGACGCGCTTGGGGATCTTCAACAGAAAATTGTCATTCATTAATTTTTCCCACAAAACGGGAATATCTTTTTCAGCTTTGCCAGCAGCATTGGAAGTGCGACACGTAATGCCAATCACATTAAAAGCCGCTTTTCGAGTAGTACGATGTAACATTCCAGATCCTTCATATTTTCTAAAAATTAATTCTACCGGATCTCAGGATGTTTGAGTACCCCCAACGGTTAAACTGTCTATCCTCAATGTAGGCTGCCCCACCCCCACCGGCACAGATTGGCCGTCTTTGCCGCAAACCCCTACACCGCTGTCCAAGGCCAGATCTGTTCCTACCATTGAAACCCGGTTTAATACATCAGGCCCATTGCCAATTAATGTAGCGCCTTTAACAGGATATAAAATCTTGCCATTTTCCACCCAATAAGCTTCACTTGCTGAAAATACAAATTTACCGGAAGTGATATCCACTTGTCCGCCGCCAAAATTAACGGCATATAAGCCTTTATCAATACTGGCAATGATTTCTTTGGGGTCGCTTTCTCCCGCTAACATATACGTATTTGTCATGCGAGGCATCGGTAAATGCGCATAAGATTCTCGTCTGCCGTTACCAGTCGGTGTCATTTTCATTAATCGTGCATTCTGCTTATCCTGCATATAGTTTTTTAAAATGCCTTTTTCAATTAACACCGTGCATTGCGTAATGGTACCTTCATCATCCATATTCAAAGAACCGCGCCGATGAGCGAGCGTGCCGTCATCTACCACGGTACAGCACGTATTGGCTACGCGCTCCCCTAACCGGCCTGAGAAAGCAGAGGTTTTCTTACGATTAAAATCCCCTTCTAACCCATGTCCAATCGCTTCATGTAATAAAACGCCTGGCCAGCCAGGGCCTAATACCACCGGCATCGTGCCAGCCGGTGCAGGTCTTGCTTCCAATGCCACTAAGGCTTGGCGAACGGCTTCACGTGCATAGTGTTCAATGGTTTTTTCATTAAAAAAAGCGGTATAAGCATCGCGCCCGCCGCCGCCAAAACTTGCCGTTTCTGTGCGGCCTGCTTGCTCTACAATCACCGTTACATTCGCACGCACCAAAGGGCGCAGATCAGCAGCAAATGTACCGTCACTGCCCGCAATGAAAACCACATCATATACACCCGATAAACTCGCAATCACTTGTTTGACTCGGGGGTCGATGAGGCGTGCTTTTTGATCCAATGATCGTAACAACGCCACTTTATCGGTTTCTGTTAAACTCTGTAAGGGATTGATAGCAGGATATAAGAGGTGCGCTTTCACAGGACGCGCAATATTTACCGCATTTTTCCCGCCATGCAATGCAATAGAACGTGCGGCGTGAGCTGCCTGTGTTAAGGCCGATAATTGAATATCATCGGAATAAGCAAAGCCGGTTTTTTCACCGCTTAATGCCCTGACCCCAACGCCGCGGCTGGTATTATAAGAACCTTCTTTTAAAATACCTTCTTCTAAAACCCAGGATTCATGAAAAGAGGCTTGAAAATACAGATCCGCTGCATCCGCACCCTGCTTCATAATTTCACCCAAAATACGCTCCAATTGCTGATCGCTTAGACCCGCAGGTTCTAATAAGGATTTTTTAGCAATATGAATAGGATCTGTTGTCATCATTGATTAACCATTTAATTTTGTTTTCAGTAATTTATTGACTTCATCAGGATTGGCTTTGCCTTGAGTTTTTTTCATCATTTGCCCTACAAAAAAACCAAAGAGTTTTTCTTTGCCGCTGCGGTATTCTGCAACTTGTTCAGGATGGACTGCGATCACTTCATCAATCAAGGCATTGATGAGTGTGCTGTCAGTAATTTGTATCAATCCTTTTTGTTTGATGATCTCATCAGCATTACCGCCTGCTTCCCAGAGGGTTTCAAAGACCGTTTTAGCAATCTTGCCTGAAATAGTGTTGTCCATAATGCGGTTAAGCAAGCCTTGTAATTGCGAAGCTGAAACCGGTGATTGACCGATCTCTTTATTTTCTTTATTTAAGAAAGCCGAAAGATCTCCCATGATCCAGTTAGCAGCCAATTTCGCATACGTTTTTTGATCGTGTTTTGCTGTACCTGCTGCCACTGTTTCAAAATAATCCGCCAACGCCATATCCGAAATCAAATTCATGGCGTCATAAGCAGACAACCCATATTGAGTTTGAAAACGTTCTGCTTTTTCTTGAGGGAGCTCAGGCAATTGCGATTTAACCGCAGCAATAAATTCATCGCTTAATACTAATGGCAATAAATCCGGATCAGGAAAATAACGGTAATCGTTTGCATCTTCTTTAGCACGCATAGAGCGGGTGATATTTTTGTCCGCATCATAAAGCCTCGTTTCTTGCACTATTTTGCCGCCGCTTTCCAATACTTGAATTTGCCGCTCAATTTCATAGTTAATCGCCTTTTCTACAAAGCGAAAAGAGTTCACGTTTTTAGTTTCAGTGCGCGTCCCCAATTTCTCTTGTCCCTTGGGACGCACTGACACATTGGCATCACAGCGAAAAGATCCCTCTTGCATATTGCCGTCACAAATACCTAAATATCGCACTAAAGTATGCAGCGTTTTAAGATAAGCAACGGCTTCTTTGGCAGAACGCATCTCTGGCGCTGAAACAATTTCCAATAAAGGAGTGCCTGCCCGATTCAAATCAATTCCGCTCATGCCCTGAAAATTTTCATGCAAGGATTTCCCCGCATCTTCTTCCAAATGAGCTCGTATGATCTCAATGGTTTTGGTGGTGTTTTCATCTACAATAATATCGAGTTTACCCTGCGACACGATCGGATGTTCAAATTGGCTGATTTGATACCCTTTTGGCAAATCAGGATAAAAATAATTTTTGCGCGCAAAGACTGATCTTTTTTCAACCCGCGCTCCGATAGCCAAGCCAAAACGAGCTGCCATGACAACGGCTTCTTTATTCAAAACGGGTAAAACGCCGGGCATTCCCAGATCGATGAAACACGCTTGCGTATTCGGCAGCGCACCATACGCTGTAGCAGCACCTGAAAAGATCTTCGACTTTGTCGATAATTGCGCATGCACTTCCAAACCGATAACGGCTTCCCACTCCATATCCGGCCTCATTCTGCTAATGCTGGCATTTGCTTGTGCCAGTTTGTTAGTTGTTGATAACGATGTGCGATATTTAATAAACGCGCTTCTGTGAAATGATTGCCAATCAATTGCGCACCGACCGGCAAATTATCGATAAATCCTGCCGGCATGGATAAACCAGGTAGTCCTGCCAGGTTTACCGCCAAAGTGTATTGATCAGATAAATACATACTAATCGGATCTTTTGTTTTTTCACCCAGTTTAAAAGCTGTTGTAGGCGAAGTCGGCGATAAAATTACATCTACTGACTTAAACGCGTCTTGAAAATCATCATGAATCAAACGCCGGCATTGCTGGGCTTTTAAATAATAAGCATCGTAATAACCAGCCGATAAAACATACGTGCCTATCAAAATCCGGCGCTTGACTTCTTCACCGAATCCTTCTTGACGTGAACGAGCATAAAGATCATTTAAATCATGCGGATTTTCACAGCGATACCCATACCGCACCCCGTCAAAACGCGAAAGGTTAGAAGAACATTCTGCCGGCGCAATGACATAATAAGCCGGCATACTTAAGGCGGTTCTTTTTAAACTGATATCAACCAGTGTTGCGCCTTCTTTTTCAAGCGTTTTTGCAACGGCGTAAATTGCCTCACGCATGGCAGCCGATAACCCTTCTGAAAAATATTCTTTCACCAAACCAATACGTAATCCCTTTAAAGGATTATTTAAAGTAGCCAGGTAATCAGGCACTTCCCGCTCAACACTGGTAGAATCATAAGGGTCAAAACCCGCCATCGTTTGCAGCAGATAAGCACAATCTTCTGCCGTTGTTGCGAGCGGGCCGCCTTGATCAAGGCTCGATGCATAAGCAATCATGCCATAACGAGAAACGCGGCCATAAGTGGGTTTTAATCCAGTAATGCCAGAAAGCGCCGCCGGTTGGCGAATCGAACCGCCGGTATCTGTACCTGTAGCCGAAGGCGTTAAACGCGCAGCCACTGCAGCCGCTGATCCGCCCGACGAACCGCCGGGTACGCGGGTTTCATCCCACGGATTTTTTACCTGTCCATAAAAACTGTTTTCATTGGATGAGCCCATCGCAAATTCATCCATATTGGCTTTACCCAATAAAACCATACCGGCAATGTTTAATTTGGAAACCACCGTTGCATCATAAGGCGCAATAAAATTATCCAGCATTTTCGAAGCACACGTTGTTTTGATACCTTGTGTGCAAAAGATATCTTTGTGGATAATCGGAATACCTGTAAGCGGCATTGATTTGCCTTGTTGAATACACGCATCTGCTTTTTTAGCTTGTACCATCGCTTCCTCTTCGGTAATAGTAATCAAGCAATTTAAGCGGGTATTGTATTGTTTAATTCGATTAAGATAATGTTGTGTTAGTTCCACACTATTGATAGCTTTAGAGTGAAGCAAACGGCTTAATTCAGCAAGGGTGTATTGATGCATAATCCTATTCACTCGCCCCTGGTTTTATCATCGCTCGCAGGCATGACCCACGGCACAAGATATAAATTGGCTTCTGAACAAGGCGCCAGTTTCATCGCGCTAAGCGATACATCTTCTTGCGTGATCTCATCTTCGCGCAATCGCTGGCAGAGCTCAAAAGAATGCGCCATGGGAAGCACTTCTTTGGTATCAAAACGATTCATTTCTTCTACCAAGCACAAGATATTATTCATCTTGCCTTGAAGATCCTCGACAGCTTCTGGCGCAATGGCAAGCTGTGCCAAACGCGCAACGGTGCGCACATCCTCGGGGGATACTGACATGAAGTGACTCCTGCATTTGCCTTTCTTTCTTGTGTTCGTCTTCCTGCGGCCATGGCGTGGCTTGACCACGGAGCCTGGCTTTGACGAACAAGGAAGGAACAATAATTTTCCTAGCTAAAAAGCTATTATACCAATAAAGGAGTCTCTTTAAACTAATGCTAAAAATTGCTTGGTATTCGTTCAATTCTGCATTAAGATTAGAACTCACTGTGTGTGTATCGCACATTGCAGTGTTTGCTCTTTTTTTGGGCAAAAACAAGCACATTGGCCAGTCTGTAGAGGGTATAAAGGCATGTTGAGCATACTAAAGCGGTTGCGGGGTTTATTTTCAAATGATTTATCTATCGATCTGGGAACAGCGAACACGCTCATTTATGTTCGCGGCAAAGGGATCGTACTAAACGAACCCTCAGTAGTCGCCATCCGCGAAGAAGGGGGCCCTAACCAGCGCCGCGTTGCAGCTGTTGGTCTTGAAGCCAAACGGATGTTAGGCAGAACGCCAGGCCATATTTCCGCTATTCGTCCTTTAAAAGACGGCGTTATTGCCGATTTTTTCGTCACTGAAAAGATGCTGCAGCATTTTATTCGCAAGGTACATGAAACATCGCGCTTCCTGCGTCCAAGTCCTCGTGTTCTGGTGTGTGTACCCTGCGGCTCAACGCAGGTAGAACGCCGTGCTATTCGAGAATCCGCTGTCGGCGCCGGAGCACGGGAAGTCTATCTCATCGAAGAACCCATGGCAGCGGCGATCGGAGCCGGTTTACCTGTTCAAGAAGCTACAGGTTCTATGGTGGTTGATATCGGGGGCGGTACTACTGAAGTAGCCATCATTTCTTTAAGCGGGGTTGTCTATGCAGCTTCTGTTCGGATAGGGGGTGATCGCTTCGATGAAGCCATCGTGAATTATGTACGCCGCAATTATGGAAGTCTCATTGGAGAAACCACCGCAGAACGTATTAAAAAAGAAATCGGTAATGCTTTTCCTGGCAATGAAGTGAGAGAAATGGAAGTACATGGCCGTAATCTGGCAGAAGGGATCCCCCGCAGTTTTACTTTAAACAGCAATGAAATACTGGAAGCCCTGCAAGAACCGTTAGCCGGTATTGTCGGCGCTGTGCGTGCTGCATTAGAACAAGCGCCGCCCGAATTGGCATCAGATATCGCTTCGCGTGGTCTCGTTCTCACTGGCGGCGGTGCTTTGTTAAGAGATTTAGACAGGCTGCTGATGGAAGAAACGGGATTACCCGTCATCGTGGCCGAAGATCCGCTCACGTGTGTAGCCCGCGGCGGCGGACGCGCACTCGAATTGATGGATACAGTCGGCAGCGAATTTTTAACAAGAGAATAATTCTGCTCTCGCTGCGCCCTCTCCCCGCCTGCTTTCGCTAAAACTACAGCGGGAGAGGGGATTTAAAAGCAGAATTTGCATGCTTTCTCCCTTCCCACTTGTGGGAGAGGGCAAGCCGCGTCAGCGGCGAGGGAGAGGGCGCGCAGCTGCAGATTTGGGAGATTATCATCGAATTATTCAAGCGCAGTTTTTTAGGCTTACGGTTTTTCCTCCTGGTCGTCTTATCGATAATGCTGCTCATTATTGATCATGACAGAACCTATGTACGCCCTATTCGCTCTGCATTAACATGGGTCGTATTACCTCTGCAATATGCCGCTAACTGGCCCCTTAACATTACCCATTGGGCTGAAAACGCTTTTTCTACCCGAAGCACTCTGCTTGAAACCAATACGAGTTTACGTAATCAAATTCTAATGCTTCAATTGCAGTTACAACGTCAACTTATGATAGAACAAGAAAATACCCAATTACGTGCGTTATTGGAATCTTCCAAAGCGGCCGGGGGGCGGGTTTTGATTGCAGAACTATTAGCTGTTAATAATGATCCCTTTCTCAGCGAACTCACTTTGAATAAAGGCCTTCAGGAAGGCATTTATGTAGGCCAACCTGTAATGGATGCACAAGGTGTCATGGGACAAGTCATTGCCGTTAACCGTTTAACCAGCCGCGTATTACTCCTGGATGATGCGAGAAGCGCAATTCCGGTACAAATCTATCGCAATGGTATTCGCGCTATTGCTACAGGCCGCGGGGCTGTCGGTAATTTAGCGCTGCTGCATGTGCCTGAAACAGCCGATGTTAAAATAGGCGACTTATTGGTGACTTCCGGCTTGGATGATCGTTTTCCAGCCGGTTATCCGGTGGGAACTATCATCGAAGTACAGCACAATCCGGGTGAAACATTTGCATCGATTTTGGCAAAACCCAATGCGCATTTAAACCGCAGCCGCGAGATGTTGTTGGTTTGGCCTGATCATAACGATGCGGCTTTGTGGAAGAGGGATTCTCTGATTAAATCAGGGAATGACGCACGCGCAGGAGCATCATAATGTCAATATCACCGACACTATTCAGCCGCAGCTTCATTATCTTCAGTATCATAGCCGCTTTGTTATTAATGCTATTACCCTTACCTCAATGGCTTCAATGGTATCTGCCCCAGTGGGTCCCTTTGATCTTGATCTATTGGGCTATTGCGCTACCGCATCGTCTCAGTATCGGCAGTGCCTGGATAACAGGATTATTGATCGATGTTCTTAATGGGACTTCGTTGGGCGAGCATGCTTTGGCATTGACTGTCATCACTTTTATTGCGGTCAAATGGCATCGGCAATTTCGGATGTTTCCCTTGCTACAGCAAATGCTGGTAGTTTGTTTTTTAATTTGGCTTTATTTGGTACTGTTATTTTTAATTCAGGGTCTTCAAGGTTATCCAATGAATAATTGGATTTACTGGATTAGCATAGTGACCACCACGTTATGCTGGCCATTAGCATTTTTTGTATTACAGGGTTATCAACATCGCTTTAAGATAAACTAAATGCGTATATCTCTTCAACAATGCTGCTCTTACGTACTGCATGCCGTCTTATACACAACAGCGGTACTGATCGTCACCATGGCTATCGTATTTAGCATGGCACGTGTCATTACACCTTATTTAAATACCCATAAAGATCAACTGGCGCGTTGGGTATCTCGCCTTCTGGATACTCGCATCACCCTCGGTAATGTGGATCTGGCCTGGCAAGGGATAAACCCCTTGGTAAAATTAAACGATGTGCATTTTTATAACCCCGTTACCAATGCTCCTATCGCAGAACTTAATAATGTGCAAATCGGTGTAGATATCATCCAATCTCTTTGGAAAAAAACCTTTGAGCCCGGCACCGTTATATTGTCTGGCGCAAAAATCGCCCTCTGGCAGCAAGACACTGGAACCTTCAACTTAAAACCGGATAGCAATACAGCGCAAGCGCTTAATCGAGCAGAGACTGATCAAAAAGTAAAACAGATTGTCGGCTGGCTTGCTATTCAAAAACATATTGGTCTCGATAATATCGAACTAACACTGCATCTTAAGCATAATCGCAGTATGATATTGGATCATTTAGCCGTTTTATTGTCCAACCAGGCCAATGAACACATGCTCGCAGGACAATTTATTTTAAATAAAGCCCACCCTACGCCAATCCATTTTGCCGCTAAAATTACAGGAGATTTTACACAACCGCAATTAAATCTGCTCTCTTCTTCTTCGGATTTACTCGCGAGTACCCGCCTTGCAGGTTATATCAAAGCAGAACAGTTAAGTCTGGCTTCGTGGTTGCCTCAAGATGCTTTAGCCCCTGTTCAATTCACCAGCGGCAATGGTGATATTGCCTTATGGTTTTATTGGCTCGGCAGTAAACAACAATTAACAGCCAAAGCGGAAGTGACATTATACGATCTGGCTCTTCGTAATGAGACTAATCATGAACAGTATGAACAGCCTTATTTAAACGGTTTACTGGCTTTTTATGTTGATCCAACCCACTGGGAGTTTTCAAGCAGTGATCTCACCTTAAAAGAAACGGCAAAAAATAAACATGCTTTTAGTGCTTATGGATCGATGCAAGACGGCAAGCTCAGCGCTATGAAAGCTATCTGGATTTCGGATTTAAATTTTCACTTTCTGGCGCGTTTAAATAAACTCTCTCTTTTCCCTAAAAATGCGCTGACAACGACTATTGACAATATCGATCCCAGCGGCTCTTTGCGGGATATCTATTTCAGTAATAATGTAAGATCTATACCCACAGCATTTCAAGCTGAGACGAGGCGTCCATGTGCCGAAGCGGAGTGTATAAATCAATACATGAGCAGCGAGGCAAATGGACAACAAAGTCTCAGCTTGAAAGGCGAAGGGTATGATCCTGCCTGGGTCATTTTAGCAAAAGCAGATCACATCCAAACTAAAGCTTGGAAAAACTTTCCAGGAGTATCTACTCTCTCAGGCACCTTACAAGCCACCCCTTCTCAAGGAAAATTGATTATCAATAGCAACGGCACTTCGGTGGATTATCCCGCTTTATTTGAAAATCCCGTTACCTTTGATAGCGTACAAGGCGCTTTGAATTGGACATACAGTGAAGAAGGCTGGTTAATCGATATTGAAAAAATTTCATTAACTAACCCTGTGCTGGATTTATATGGCAATACCCGATTTTTGATCTCTGCTAAAAATCAGCCGTTAACAATAGATTCGACACTGGGATTTGATATTCATCAAGTAAGCTCCCTCTTTTCTTTTTATCCCAGTCAAGTTATGCCAAAATCCCTGTTTAACTGGTTAAGTCATAATATTGTCGATGGTGATAATATTACAGGAAAACTCTTATTACGCGGCCCTATCAAAGCTTTTCCTTTTCCACATCAAGAGGGTGTTTTTGAAGTAGAAGCCGATGCAAAAAATATTACCCTAAGACCCGATGTAGATTGGCCGCTGATTAGTAGTCTCAATGGTCATATTGCAATGAATCAATCGCGTTTGCAAATTAATATTGATGACATGGCTGTTGAACATAGCACTATTTCTAATGCAGAAGCGGAGATCGCAGATATTAGCAAGCCTACTCCTTTTATCTTAAGTTTTAAGACTAAAGGTGATGCCGATAATATAAAACACTATCTTCAACAAAGCCCTGTAGCAAAAGACTTGCCTGATTTAAAGGAGGTTAAAACTTCAGGCCAAGTGAATACCAGCCTTAAGATAACTGTTCCGCTTGCAGATGAAACACCTATTACCACAGAAGTGGAAGCTTCGCTTGATAACGTTAAACTTTCTTTATCGGATTCATTGCCGATACTTGCCAAATTAAAAGGGACACTTTTCATCCGTAATACCGATTTGAAGACTAATCAAATGAATGCTGTTTTTCTCGATAAGCCAGCCACTGTAACCCTTAAAACAGAAAATAACACGTTGTTTTTCAATTTAAGCGGATTATTAACTCCGGATGCTCTACGAAATTATCTCGACGAACAATGGCTAAACCACGCAGAAGGCCAAACGCCGTTTAATTTGCAAGTGCGCGTTCCAAATGCTTCCAATAAACCGGTTCAAGCGAGGATTAATACAAATCTGACAGGGATGCGCATCAAAGCTCCCAATTTCCTTTCAAAAACGGCGTCACAAAGCCGTGACTCAGAATTGATGTTTACAATGAACAACGCACGACTAGAGCAGGTGAATTTTCACTACGGTCAAGCATTAGCGGGTTTGTTTATCTTGAATGCTCCCCTTATCTCCCCTCGTATTGCATTCGGTCATCTGGTTTTTGGCAGTGATACTGCAGCAAAACCGGCTAACAGCGGTATTACTATCAGCGGGCATTTACCTGATGTGGACCTGTCAAAATGGCTTGCTTATTACAAAGAACGAATCGCACAAAAAAACAAAACCGATAGCTCTTTGCCGGCTGTGAAATCACAGGAGGCAGCCTCTTTCTTGCAGCAATTACACTATATTGATCTTTCTCTGGATAGTTTAGCGGTTTTTCAACAGACTTTAAAACCCGTTACGGTAAAAGCGATGTTGAATAAAGATAAAACCACCGTACAACTTACAAGCCCTCAAGTAAAAGGCACGGTGAGCATTCCGGCTGATCTTGTCAATCAACCCATTGAAGGTAACCTCGATTATGTACATTTGATTTTACCTGAAACGTATTTAGATAAGACATCCCCCTTTAATCCCACCTCGGTGCCGGCTTTGACAATGGCTATAAAAGATCTGTCGATTAACGAAACCACCTTGGGCAATTTAGCGGTTGATACCCAACCCATAACGAATGGTTTATTGATTGAACAGGTTAATTTGATAAATCCTTATCTAACTTTATCAGCAGAAGGAAGCTGGATCCAAATAGGATCAGGAAATAAAACTCAATTAAAAGGTAAAATCAGTACTGATAACGTTAATGCTTTTTTAACGTATTGGAAACATATCAATGACATTGAAGGCACTACGGCCAACATTGATTTTGATCTTGCCTGGCCTAATACTTTGTTCCAATTTAAAGTCGCCGCAGCCACCGGTACTGCTTATCTTGCTCTGGGCCCTGGGCGTATCATTAATATTGGTTCAAACAGTAATACCCAAGGGTTGGATATCGGCCGTTTGCTTAATGTCTTTAGCCTCTCTTCACTGGCTAAACATTTGCGGCTGGATTTCAGCGATCTCACCGAAAAAGGTTATAGCTTTAATTCGGTAACCGGCCATTTTAAGTTGCAAGAAGGGAATGTCGATACTTCAGATACGCTTCTTAAAGGCACGTTGGCTGATTTAAGTTTATCCGGCCGTATTGCTATTTTAAAAAGAAGCTATGATTTGGCATTAACGGTTTTACCTCATCTTACTTCCAGTTTGCCTGTATTGGCCACCGTTGCCGGTACGGCTGCGCTGGGTCCATTAGGACCTGTCATTGGCGCCGCAACCTGGGTAGTGGATAAAGCGGTTTTAAACCCGGGAGTTAGCAAATTGACGAGTTTCTCTTACCGGATTACAGGACCCTGGGATAAACCGCAGTTAATTCCTTTAACGCCGCCTAAAGAAGTAAACCGATCCCCTTCTGACTCTTCAAAACAGCCAGTGAACGCACCGGTTCAGAATTTGTAAGGTTATCAAGGCGTAGAGCCCGGCGATGAGATCATCTAACATAATACCAAATCCATTTGCAATTTTTTGATCAATAATGCCTATCGGAAAAGGTTTGAAAATATCGAAGCAACGAAACAACATAAAACCCGCTGCTAACCAAAACCACCCTATTGGCAGTAAAAAAAAAGTTAGCCAAAGACCCACGAATTCATCCCACACAATACTGCCATGATCAGGCACACCGATAGCTTTAGCGGCCGCTTCACAAAATAAACATCCCGCTAAAAAAGAAGCTGCTATAAAAGCAATATACCACCAGGGAGACAAAGACTTGAGCGGTAAAAGACAGTACAGTATCAATGCGACTACACTGCCCCACGTACCGGGAACTTTAGGTAATAATCCACTGCCAAAACCCACAGCACAGAAGATAAGCGGGTTAGATAAAATTTGTTTTGGGGTAAATCTTATCAATTGCCCTTTCATAACAATATTATTCTCCGGCGCTATTACCATTATGATTTTGATATTCTGTTTTACGCAATTGTGCTGCAACTTTATCCAAGGCAGCATTAACAAAAGTATAACTCTCTTCAGCACCGAAGATTTTAGCCAATTGAACAGCTTCATCTAACACCACGCGGCAAGGCACATCCAATCGAAGAGTTAATTCAAAAGTACTTAAGCGCAAAATAGACCGGGTAATAGGGTCAAGTTCTGTCAGAGGACGCGCAAGATACGGCGACAATGCTTCATCCAGGCTATTGACATGAGATATGACCCCTTGAACCAACGCATCGAAATAGTCCATATCAACTTTAGCCATGTTGTTTTCAGATAAGAGATCTCGTTTTATCTCATTAAAAGAGGCTTGGGTAAAGTGCTGTTGATATAATGCTTGCAAAGCAAAACGCCGTGCTTTGTGGCGGGCTTGGGGTTTAATCATGGTCATAAGAATCTCTCATTTATTTTATTAATAGACGTTCGTCATCCCGGAAACGCCGTAGGCGTTGTCCGGGATCCAGGGATTTTAAACTTCCCTTTCCCCGTCTTCCAAGCGTTTTATTTCATCAAAAAACGCATTAACGTCTTTAAAACTGCGATAGACTGAAGCAAAACGCACATAGGCAATGTGATCAAGTTTACGCAATTCAGCCATCACCCATTCACCCAATATACTTGACTGAATTTCACGTTCACCGCATGCACGTAATAATCGCTTGATATTATTGACTGCGATTTCTATTTTTTCAGCGCTGACGGGGCGTTTTTCCAAGGCACGCTGCATGCCGGTGCGAAGTTTTTCTTGAGAAAAAGATTCACGACGGCCGTCATTTTTCACCACTTGCGGCATAATCAGTTCAGCCGCTTCATACGTTGTAAATCGCTCTTGGCAAACCACGCATTCACGGCGTCGGCGTACTTGCATACAATCGCCGATTAAACGGGAATCAATAACTTTAGTATCCGCTGCCTGGCAGAATGGGCAATGCATAAGAAGATCCTTCTATATTGACTAACATGTGTTTTCACAAACCGGTTGATACACAGGATATTGATGACAGAGATCTAACACCGCTTGCTTCACTTGCGCAATAGTTTGTGTATTGTGAATGTCCCCTACAATATCGCAAATCCAGTTAGCCACTTGATTCGCTTCTTTTTCTTTAAAACCGCGGGTTGTCATCGCTGGCGTTCCTATGCGAAGACCGCTGGTAATAAAAGGCGATCGCGGTTCATTAGGGACTGTATTTTTATTCACGGTAATATTGGCTGCACTTAAAGCCGCTTCTGCTTCTTTACCGGTAATATCCTGTTTAATTAAATTCACTAAAAACAAATGATTATCTGTGCCGCCTGAGACGATATCAAATCCGCGTTTCTGCATAGTGTTAGCCATTGCGCGAGCATTAACAATCACCTGGTTTTGATAAGTCTTAAATTCAGGTTGTAACGCTTCTAAAAAAGCAACTGCTTTGGCTGCAATCACATGCATCAAGGGGCCGCCCTGAATACCCGGAAATACAATGGCATTTAATTTCTTTTCTATCTCGGGATTCTGTTTAGCAAGAATAATGCCCCCTCGCGGCCCGCGCAGCGTTTTGTGTGTTGTACTTGTCACTACATCGGCATAAGGAATGGGGCTTGGGTAAAGATCAGCAGCAATTAAGCCTGCTACATGGGCAATATCAGATACCATATAAGCGCCTACGGTATCAGCGATAGAGCGAAAACGCGCCCAATCGGCTCGACGAGAATACGCTGAAAAACCCGTCATAATAAGTTTAGGTTTATGTTCTTTGGCTAATCTTTCAACCTGGTTATAATCGATTTTACCTGTGTGGGGATCTAAACCATATTGTACCGCATGGTATATTTTGCCAGACATATTCACTTTGGCGCCGTGGGTTAAATGCCCGCCTTCATTTAAACTCATCCCTAAAATCGTATCACCAGGTTCTAGCAATGCCATATAAACAGCACCGTTAGCCTGAGAGCCTGAATGTGGCTGCACATTGGCATAATCGGCATTAAAAAGTTTTTTCACGCGATCAATTGCGAGCGTTTCAGCAATATCAACATATTCACAGCCCGCATAATAGCGTTTGCCAGGATATCCTTCGGCATATTTATTGGTGAGTACAGAACCTTGGGCAGCCAATACGCGGGGGCTCGCATAATTTTCGGAAGCAATCAATTCAATGTGTTCTTCCTGCCGGCGTTCTTCACTTTGGATGGCCTTCCAGAGAGCTTCATCAAAACCTGCAATGGTCATATCGTTTGAAAACATGGAGCGCCTCCTCATAGGCCGGTTCGGGGATTGCCTGCCCATTCTACCGAAAATCCCCCCATCGTGCTATGCACCCTGTTCTCTTTGTCCAAAGCATATTATTACCCCTAAGTCTTAACAGCTTAAAGATGAAGAGAAGATATAAGAACACAGGCACATTCCTTAATGAGTCAGTTCAAGCTGCGCCTGCGGCTCGCTCCCTCTCCCGCGCCGCAGGCCGGAGAGAGGGTGCCGCACAGCTGAATTAAAAAGCGGGATATATTAATCTAATAGGGCATTAAACGACTTATGAGTAATGATAGGGTCCAAAGGGGGTAAAAATCCTTGCTTTTAGTCATCATTATATGCTTTGATTCACCCCTTAAAGTCAAGGGAGTCAGGTAAAAATGGCACAATATATTTACACCATGAATCACGTCAGCAAACGTGTTGAGGGCATGAAAAACCCCATCCTGGAAAATATCAATCTATCCTTTTACCCCGGCGCCAAAATAGGCGTTTTAGGGTTAAATGGCGCGGGAAAATCTTCTCTACTTAAAATCATGGCCGGCATTGATACTGCCTTTGAAGGAGAAGCGCGCGCGCAGACAGGTATCCGTATAGGTTATTTACCGCAAGAACCCCGTCTCGATGAAAGCAAAGATGTCAGAGGCAATGTAGAAGAGGGAGTCAGTGAAATCAAAGCGTTATTAACCCGCTTTGATGAAATCAGTATGCAATTTGCTGAACCCATGGATGATACCGCCATGAATAAATTACTGGAAGAACAGGCAAACCTTCAAAATGCCATTGAGGCTGCCAACGCCTGGGAATTAGACAGGCGATTGGAAATCGCAGCCGATGCCTTACGGCTGCCGGCGTGGGATGCGGACGTTAAAAAACTCTCCGGTGGCGAGAAACGCCGTGTTGCTTTATGCCGCTTATTGCTTTCATCACCTGATATGTTATTGCTGGATGAACCGACAAACCATTTGGATGCAGAAAGTGTCGCCTGGCTTGAACAATTCTTGCAGCAATTTAAAGGAACCATTATTGCAGTAACGCATGATCGTTATTTTCTGGATAATGTTGCCGGCTGGATTTTAGAGCTCGATCGCGGCCGCGGGATCCCTTACGAAGGCAATTACACTTCTTGGCTTGAACAAAAAAGTGCGCGTCTTGCTATAGAAGAAAAACAGGAAAGCGCTCATCAAAAAGCCCTTAAAAAAGAATTGGAATGGTCGCGTAAATCCGCTAAAGGCCGCCATGCTAAAAGTAAAGCCCGCTTGTCACAATTTGAAGAATTGAGTTCCAAAGACTTTCAAAAACGCAATGAAACCCAAGAAATCTACATTCCACCTGGGCCTAGATTAGGTGATTTGGTTTTTGAAGTGACGAATATCAGTAAACACTTTGGGGATAATTTACTATTCAACAACTTGAGCTTTTTGATCCCAAAAGCGGCTATCGTTGGGATTATTGGCGCAAACGGTACGGGTAAAACCACTTTATTCAAACTCTTAACCGAGCAAGAAAAGCCAGATAATGGTAGCGTTCGCCGGGGCGACACCGTCACGCTATCTTATGTGGATCAATTCCGTGATCATTTAAATGGTGAACATACTATTTGGGAAGAAATTGCTGACAAACAAGACATTCTTCGGATAGGCACTTATGAAATTCCCTCACGTGCTTATGTCAGTCATTTTAATTTCAAAGGTGCTGATCAGCAAAAATATATCAAGCATTTATCGGGTGGTGAACGAAATCGTGTACATTTGGCAAAATTACTGAAAAGCGGCGGAAATGTCTTGATGCTGGATGAACCGACCAACGATCTGGATGTGGAAACCATGCGGGCGTTAGAAGAAGCGCTGCTCGTTTTCCCCGGCACCATCATGTTGATTTCACATGACCGATGGTTATTAGACCGGATCTGTACGCATATCATTGCATTTGAAGGCGACAGCCAAGTCGTTTTCTTTGAAGGCAATTACTCTGACTATGCAGAAGATCATGCCAAACGAGCAGGCGAACAAGCGATACAACCGCAACGGACTAAGTATAAAAAATTTGATAATGCCTAGGGTCTGTTGACAATTCTACTATGGCGGGCGTAATTCATTGATTTTCTGTGTTCCGATGCTCACATATCGTCAATGTATGCTGCGCTTCGGTACTCAAAAATCAATGAATTCCACCTCGCCCTAGCGAATTGTCAACAGACCCTAATATTCATTGTCGTTGCCCAGGTTGAGCAAAACTATCATCATTAATTACTACTATTTCATTCCCATCTCTTTGGTCTGGGTGGCGGAGAGTATAAGCTTCATTATAAAGAGTGCTGTGATCAAGTAGAGCTTTCAGATATTTTGATAAAGGCGCTTTTTTCAAAGCAGCATCATTGGATCGAGGCACTGCACGAGGAACAACCTGATCCCATATCCGTTCTGTCAACGCAGGACATACCACAGCCACTGCAGTATAAACCATCATTTGATAAATCCCAGGCAAATTGTGCATACCTGCATAAGCCCCAAATCCAGCCATAGCAACCACTAATTCTTTAAGAATAAGCTCAACTGGCACCCCAATCATTTCTCCCGGGATAATATTCCATGGATCAAGAAAACCTACATACACTTTAGCGGTGGTTTCGTTAACACCTGCTTGGACAAGCTGTTCCACAACTTTTTCACGAAAAACAATGTTATTGCTTGGCAATCGTTTCAGAACAAGAGCTTCCTCAAAATTATCTATTTCTCCATTTGCAATCAAAAGCCCTGATCTCTCTTTCACCAGATTATCTCGAGCTACATACACATTGGCTAATATATCCATAATACGTTGATTGTCTGGTAAATATATCCAATCTTGCAGCCACGATAAAAACATACGAAAGGCTGGTATTAAGAGAAGATAAATGCCAGGCATCTTAATGCCATTGGAAACAAATTCATCGTATCCTACCAGTAATTCATCATCTGGTTGTAAATAACCTGAAAAGATAGGGGCCACAAAATAAGACGTAAAAATAGCAGCTGCATTCAGCGGTAGATGAGAAAGTAAATAACGCAGAAAAGAAGGGAATGGGTTAGTTCGATAGAGAGATTTTCCCTCGGCATCTTGCATATACGTGACTGTTTCTATCTCTAGCAAGCTGGATCCACAGGTTCGAAGAACACGCTCGGGGTATGGAAAGGGCCTTATCATTCCCAAGACTTGTTCATACCATGGCAAAACAAGACGCGTATTTTTAGGTGGGTTTTCTTCTCTCTCTATAAGAGCATTTCTTTCTCGAAGAAAAATTTGACCAGCAAAAGCACCATCTCTGGATAAACCATACGGAGCAACAATATCATATAACTCATCTTCTCCTTCAATAGAGGAAAGCGGAATTTCTTCCTCGCTTTTTTTACAACAGGCGCGCGCTGTCCGCCGAGGAAGATCGACTATTCCGCGAATCAACGGTTCGACTAAAAAAAGAGATAAATGGCCTCCAAAATCACTAACCGTTTTTCCTAGCAAAAGACTTAAAAATGTTTTAATAAAAGCGGGGCTGACTGGATCATAGCCCGCTGGTACTGCTATGTAACGGGCAAACCCATACACCATCGCTGCATTGATAGTCATATTGGCAGCTCCGATACTGCCTTCCAGTAAATTAAACTTAATTGGCCTTGCATCGCGGAAGCCTACTACTTTGGCAATAAAAGCCCCCATATCGCTGTAGCCTAAATCCAGTAATCGACGAGCCATTTCTTTTCGGGCAGCTTCTGAGTGATCGTCTAATAATGGCTCTTTAGTAGAATCATGTTTTAGGTTTGTTACACTCTCACGAACTTCTATATCTCGATCTCGTTCTTTGGCTCTGGATTGACCTTCTTCAGATTGAATGCTCAAATCAGATTCATTTTCTGCATGCATTTGTGCTTCAATCACCCAACGGCTTAACCCATAGTCAAACAATCGTACAATGTATTCCAGCAGATAAGCCAAAATAACACTGGCTGCCATCACAGTGCCCTGTTCAACGGCCGATAAATTGTTTATTTCGCCCGTAGAGTTTAAGTCCTCATCGGAAGTCAGACCGGATGAGGGCATATCTTCAGTCTCACTTAACCAATTAAAAACATGCGCAGCAATAAAAAATGTGATGGCAGCTGCAATCAGCCCGTAAAAAATACTGCTCACGGTTGACTGTGTAACTAATACAGCGGGACTGTATTTTCTTTGTGAAGCGGGCTTTGCATCTTGAATACGAGCAGTTGTTTGGCTGACGGGAAAGGTTTTGGATGAAGTATGGGCCGATCCGAACATGCATTGACTCCCTTATTTTTTAATTGCACAAAGTACTTAACCAAGCTTGCCTATCATAAAAATGATAATCTCCTGCTTAGCTTTATTTATGCTATCAGAGAGTAAAAGCAAAAGACAAGCATTTTATAAATGGACGCGCGGTTTAGCGACCAATTGGTCGGCTAAATCACAATGCTTCTTGCAATGCATCTATCACGACAATATTCGCTTCCAGAAAAGGATATTCTTGTAATGTCTCTATCGCTGTCCACCGCACACATTGTCCTTCACGACCGTAAGCTTCTCCGCTAAAACAAGACACCTGCCACAATTCCAGCCGAACACATTTTTGCTCTGTTTTATTTACATAATAAACATGTTGCACGCTTAACCACGGGAAGGCTTTTAACACATTGATACCAATTTCTTCCTGCAATTCCCGGATTAAAGCCGCTTGCACCGTTTCACCTTGTTCTATTTTTCCGCCGGGAAATTCCCATAATCCTCCTAAAGGGACATGGGGAGGACGTTGCGCAATGAGAATAGTATTACTTTTTACGGGATGAAAAATGATCCCCGTTGCTACACGCACAATCGGAATAGCAATATCAGTATTTGTTGTTGTATTAACTGATCCGGCCATGACACTGCTTATACTTACGGCCTGATCCACAAGGGCAAGGTTCATTACGCCCTACCTTTGGGGTATGTCGCACAAAAGGATCCTGCAAAAGTTCGCTGGCAGGCATTGAGATGTCAGCCGCTTTAGGCTCGTTGCTTAAAAGACTCACCGCATCAGCATGCTGGGTTTTCGTATGATCAACCGCCAATTGGGATCGTCTTTGCGCTTCCATGGCTTTGGCATCTTCTTCGGTCTGGATAGTAACGCGTGCCAGTGTTGATACCACATTATATTCCACATTTCCCAACATTTCCTGAAAGAGAAAAAAAGCTTCGCGTTTATATTCTTGCGTTGGATTTTTTTGGGCATATCCGCGCAAATGAATGCCTTGTCGCAAATAATCCATCGCCGCTAAATGTTCGCGCCAGTGCAAATCAAGGCTTTGTAACATGACGGATTTTTCAATCTGGTGTAACACCTTTTGTTCAACAGAGGCAAACTTTGCTTTTTGTTCAGCAAAAAAGGCAATTTTAATTCTTTCATGAAGCTCAGCTGTGTTTAAGTTTACATCATCCCGCAGCCATTGTTCTAACGCCACATTTAAGACAAAGTCATTGCGCAAGGTATTTTGTAACCCTTGAACATTCCATTGCTCTTCAAAACTGTTGGAAGGAATATATCGTTCGATCAATTCATCGATCACGCGGGCTTGACTGGTCGCCAGATCAGCAGAAATATCCTCTGCTGCCATCAATTCATTACGCCGCGCATAAATGCGTTTTCGTTGTTCATTGGCAACGTCATCAAACTCCAGCAATTGTTTGCGGATATCAAAGTTATGCCCTTCGACTTTGCGTTGTGCATTGGCAATAGCCCGCGTAATAAAGGGATGTTCTATCGATTCGCCGTCCCGAAGCCCTAAGCGTTTCATAATTTGGCTGACGCGTGCAGAAGCAAATATCCGCATGAGATTATCTTCTAACGACAAATAAAAACGACTTAAACCCGGATCGCCTTGACGTCCAGATCGGCCTCGTAATTGATTGTCGATCCGCCGGGATTCGTGGCGTTCCGTTCCCAACACATACAAACCGCCCGCATCAATGACTTGCTGATGGCGTTTTTCCCAGGCTTTTTTACACTCTTCTACTTGTTTAAGATCGGGGTTTTCACCCATTGTCGCGATCTCCGCTTCAAGATTACCCCCTAAAACGATATCCGTACCGCGGCCAGCCATATTGGTTGCAATCGTCACGGTTCCAGGCCTTCCTGCTTGCGCAATAACATGCGCTTCCTTTTCATGTTGTTTGGCATTTAAGACTTGATGAGTGATCTTCATTTTTTGCAGCAAGCCAGAAAGATATTCCGATGTTTCAATGGAAGCCGTTCCTACCAATATTGGTTGATTGCGTGCCACGCTTTGTTTGATATCTTCGATAATAGCATCGAATTTTTCTTGTTGAGTCAGGTAGATTTGATCAGCACAATCTTCTCGTATCATCGGTTTATTCGTGGGGATCACCACCACTTCCAAACCATAAATTTGCTGAAATTCGTAGGCTTCAGTGTCTGCCGTACCGGTCATGCCAGAAAGTTTTTGATATAAACGAAAATAATTTTGGAATGTGATAGAAGCGAGCGTTTGGTTTTCATTCTGGATTTCAGCCCCTTCCTTGGCCTCAACAGCTTGATGCAGTCCTTCTGACCAGCGTCTTCCGGGCATGGTACGGCCGGTGTGTTCATCCACAATAATCACTTCATTGTTAGCAACAATATAATCGACATCGCGCTGATACAAATAATGCGCTCGTAAGGCCGCATTTAAGTGATGCATGAGCACAATATTTTTCGCGTCATATAAACTGTCAGAAGCGCCGATGGTACCTTCAGCAATCAAAAGCCTTTCAACCTGTTCATGGCCGGCTTCTGTCAAATAAGCCTGGCGTTGTTTCTCATCCAAAGTGAAATCTCCAGGGCCATTTTCTTCTTTCTGTTGAACCAATTTGGGAACAATACGATTTACGAGATGATAATATTCAGAACTTTCCTCAGCGGTGCCTGAAATAATCAGCGGTGTGCGAGCTTCGTCAATTAAAATGGAGTCGACTTCATCAACGATTGCAAAATTCAAATCACGCTGCACTTTTTCATTCAAACTGAAAGCCATATTATCGCGTAAATAATCAAAACCAAATTCGTTATTGGTGCCATAGATGACATCAGCTCGATAAGCCGCCTGCTTATCTTCAAAGCGCATATTGGACACAACCACGCCCACTGTAAGCCCTAAAAATTCAAATATAGGGCGCATCCACTCGGCATCACGGCGTGCCAGATAATCATTCACAGTGACAATATGTACGCCTTTACCGGTTAAGGCATTCAAATAAGTCGGCAAAGTCGCCATTAATGTTTTACCTTCACCGGTGCGCATTTCAGCAATTTTACCTGAATGCAACACCATGCCGCCTATCAATTGCACATCAAAGTGACGAAGTTTCAGGGTGCGTTTAGCTGCTTCGCGCACTACAGCAAACGCTTCAGGCAAGATCGAATCGAGCATTTTTGTCAGGGTTTGACCCTCTTGAACGGCGAGTTGTTCTCGAAATTGTGTGGTTTTTGCACGAAGCGCTGCATCATCCAGGGTGCTGATTCCAGGTTCAAAGGCATTGATTTGTGCTACCCTGTCGCCAAGATTGCGCAATAATCTTTCATTACGAGATCCAAAAATCTGTTTTGCAAGTCGAGCCAGCATATTCCTGCCTTATGTTCACGAAATGTCAAAGATTGTACTCTATTCTACAAGGTGCAACAATGCCCCGTATCTTCGTATACCTATAGTAATTAAGGATTGGGTTATGCAGGCTGGCTCAAAACCAACGCGCTTTTTTCGACAATGCTGCTCATTAAGCAAACCCTTCTGGCACACACGAGACAGTCGTACAGCCTGGGGACTTTTTATGGTTATGTTATTAATGATTGTATTGTATACGATTGCTTCCGTTTGGCTGACGCATTGGCAAAAAGATTTCTTCGATGCGCTGCAAGAGGAGCAATATGATTCACTGGGCCGGCGTTGTTTAACTTTTATCGGGATCATGTGTTTATTATTTTTAAGCTACGGTTATGGATATTACGTTACCGGTTTATCAGCACTGCATTGGCGCCGCTGGTTAACGCGAGAATATTTACGCGGCTGGTTAAGTCAGCTTTACGGCCGTAAAAATGGTGATACTATAGCGGTGCCTGACAATCCCGATCAGCGGCTAAGTCAGGATATACAGGATTTTCCAGAACGCACGATGACTTTATTACAAAGTCTCTTATCATCGCTCTTATTATTATTGTCTTTTAGCTGGTTATTATGGAGTTTGTCTGGCAATACCCCGCTTGTTTTTTCTAACGGATTTTCTATTTATATTCCCGGTTATTTATGCTGGGCAGCGCTCTTATGGGCAATACTGTGTTCCTGGATAACGCTCAAAATTGCCAAGCCGCTGGTACGGCTTGATTACCAGCAGCAGCAATACATGGCTGATTACCGGCGTGCTTTATTGCTAACCCATGAGCAGGCAGACGTAGCCTTAACCCTTGAAAGAAAGCGTCAAACACAACATTGGTTACGTTATTTATTTAAATCGATTGTGCGTAATTATCACCGTTCTATTGACGTTCGCAAGCGCTATGCTTTTTTTAATACGTTCTTTTTAAGCGGGACAACGGTTGTGGGAGCTTTAATTGGATTGCCTCTGTTTATACAGCAGCATCTTCAAATCGGGGGACTTATTCAAATTGCCAGCGCTTTCAGTCAAGTAAGCATGGCCTTAAGTTTTATTGTGTTGCGTTATCCGGATATTGCAGAATGGCAAGCCTCGACACAGCGCTTGTATGAATTCAAGGAAAGTTTGCAAGCAGCAGGGGATACTTAAAGGGGCAGCTGCTTTTCCTTGACAGATTCTGCCCCTGCCCGTAGAATCGCCGCGTCTTCATCGTGGGGCTATAGCTCAGCTGGGAGAGCGCTTGCATGGCATGCAAGAGGTCAGCGGTTCGATCCCGCTTAGCTCCACCAATCAATTACCTTTTAACCCAATCTTTATCAGTAAATAACTTCAGAGTCCTTGATTATGCTTATCTTATCATCGCGGGTGGACAATAAGAGGCCATTTGACATTATTCCCCAAGTCCCCTATGATTTGCCCTCTCAAATAACACCGCGGTGATATTTGGACTTGTGTCCCCATCGTCTAGAGGCCTAGGACATCGCCCTTTCACGGCGGTAACAGGGGTTCGAATCCCCTTGGGGACGCCACCATTCGAAGGAACTGTCCGGTGACTACTACGCTAGAAACCCACACCCTTTCCTCAGAACCCAGCCACGAAATCGTCTTATCAGGTACGATCGAACGCATTCGCTTTCACAATGAAGAAAGCGGGTTTTGTGTTTTAATGGTCAAAGTCAATAAACAACCAGACTTAGTCGCGGTTACCGCGAGAGCCGCCATGATAGGCGTTGGTGAATATGTTGAATGCCAAGGGCAATGGCACGACGATAAACGTCACGGCCGGCAATTTAAAGCTTCTCAACTGCGCATTGTACCGCCCCAAACAGTAGAAGGGATCGAGAAATACTTAGCCTCCGGCATGGTCAAAGGGATCGGCGCTCATTTCGCAAAACAACTGGTACAAGCGTTTGCAGAAAAAGTCTTTGACGTCATCGAATATGAACCGGAACGCTTGGAAAACTTGCCGGGGATCGGCCCAAAACGCCGAAAACAAGTGGTAAACGCTTTTGCTGAGCAAAAGGTGGTACGTGAAATCATGGTATTTTTGCAATCCCATGGAATGGGTACCGCACTTTCATTTCGGATCTACAAAGCTTATGGCGATAATGCAGTAACCCGTGTTCAGAATAATCCTTATAATCTCGCTAAAGATATTCGCGGTATTGGATTTAAAACCGCTGACGAATTGGCACAATCGCTAGGCATTGCCCCTGACTCAGTCCTTCGCGCACAAGCAGGCATTCGCCATTTGTTGCAAACCTATGCCAACAACGGCCATTGCGCCGTTAAACACGATGAATTGATTAAAGCTACCGCTGAGTTATTAGTTATTGATAAAGCGATTGTACAGCAAGGCTTGGCAGATGAGATCACTGCAGAAACGGTTATTGCTCAAAGTATTCATAACGAACCTTGTATTTTCTTAGCCCCTCTTTTTCAGGCTGAAAAGAGTGTGGCAACTCATATGGTGAGATTATTACATGGAAAGATCCCCTGGGCAGGCATTGACATTCCCAAAGCATTACCGTGGGTAGAACAAAAAACAGGATTACAACTCTCACCCAGTCAAGAAGCAGCTATCAAAACTGTTTTATCCAGCAAAGTGGCCATCATTACGGGCGGTCCCGGCGTTGGTAAAACCACTGTTGTGAACAGTATCTTACGGATCATTCGCACCAAAGGTTTGCAAGTGATTTTATGTGCGCCTACAGGACGCGCGGCCAAACGCTTAAGCGAAAGCACTGAGTTAAGCGCCAAAACCATTCACCGTTTATTAGAATTTGATGGCAAAGGATTTAGCTTTAAGCGCGATGAAAATAATCCTTTAGTAGCAGATTTATTGGTACTAGATGAAGCTTCTATGGTGGATGTGGTTTTAATGAGTCAATTACTTCGCGCTATTCCGCAACATGCAGGCTTGTTGATTGTAGGTGATGTCGATCAGCTCCCCTCGGTCGGTCCCGGTATGGTATTGGCTGATTTGATTGAATCAACGATTATCCCTACCGCCCGTTTAAATGAAATTTTCCGTCAAGCTGCCAATTCCAACATTATCTTTAATGCCCATCGGGTCAACCAGGGAGAAATACCGGTCGCAGCTGAAAAAACGGAAGATATCAGCGACTTTTACTTTATTGCAGCGAAAAATCCGGATGATATCCACGCCAAACTCCTACAATTGGTAACAGAGCGGATCCCTGCCCGATTTGGATACGATCCGATAAGCGATATTCAAGTGCTAACGCCTATGAATCGAGGCAATCTCGGCACATTGGCGTTAAATACTGAATTGCAAAATGCCTTGAATCCCCATGTCGAGCCTCGGATCCAACGTTATGGCATTACCTTGGCTGTCGGCGATAAAGTCATTCAAACGGTGAATAATTACGACAAAGATATTTATAACGGCGATATTGGCCGAATTTCCAGAATCAATCTCGATGAAAAAACAGTAACAGTAGATTATGAAGAACGAATCATCGACTATGATTGGAATGATTGCGATGAAATAACTTTAGCTTATGCTATCACTATTCATAAAAGTCAGGGCTCAGAATATCCGGTTGTTGTGATGCCTTTGTCTACCCAACATTACACTCTTTTACAGCGCAATTTAGTCTATACTGGCATGACCCGCGGAAAACGTTTAGTCGTTTTAGTCGCTGAGCCCAAAGCACTCGCTATGGCCGTTAATAATCACCAGGCTCATGCACGGTTGACGTCTTTGAAAGAGCGGTTGACGAGTTGGGATTAAAATAATACCTCAATGAGAAATTTCAGCTAATGAATAAAATCTTTATTGCTGCGCAGCAGTGAAATTCCGCATAAACATTATGATCCCGTTAGCTTTGACAAAGCCTCTGTCAGTTTAGCGGCAGCAGGATTTGTGTTGAGATCAGAAATGGCTTCTTTCAATAACGTTTTTGCAGAAGATGATAGTATTCTTGCTTGTTTTATTTCCTGCGTTTCATGATGAGTTGCCGTTATTGGTTTTTCATCCGGTAAGGGGATCACTTTAAAATGGATCTGCGTTAAATTGGAAAATTCGGGCAATTGACGTAATTGATCGCGCAATCCTGCACTGTTATAACGCAAGCCGGTAATAGCCGCAGCGTCATTTACTGCAATAGTCAATTGTCCTTGCTGCCAGCGCGTCACCCGGCAATGTGAACTCAATTCTCCAGGTAAAATTTGTAAAACTCTTTTTTGCAAAACGCCCAAAGCAGCTACTTGTTGATGCAGCGCGTGCCATTGAGTAGCGCTATCGTTTGCCATTGTTTGCAAAGATTGATAAGAAATATTGAGCTTTTTTTCATTCATGCCTTTAATACCCATATACAGGCCCAGATTCTTGCAAAGGTTCTGATGAAACTTGTAAAACCTCGTTAGAAATTTCTAATTCCTCGAGAGGAGGAAGGTCCAAATTCCTAAAGCCTTTATCCGCATTATCGACTTCTTCTTCTTCTGAGGTAAATGACCATTTATCTACCACTGTTTTAAGCAGTTTAACACACAAAAAATTAATCCAGAATTGCAAAAAGCAGAATTGATATTCTGTTTGATAAGCAGCATTATAAAGCGGTACCTGCTTTATGCTGTTGCTAGCATCAAATAAATTTTCAAGAGTTTGCTGGTTATCTTCATCGATAAAGAAATTAGCAGGGTCTTGTTCAATCCAATCGGCAATGTAATGCTGCAATGATTCAAGAGAATCAAACACAACAACTTCCATAGTTTTTTCTTTATTGAGATAATACGTTCTTAATTCTATCCCCTCCTCCGATATAGTAAAAATATTATCGGGTAATATTGGCATTTCATTCGCATCAAAGAATGGAATATATCGCAGAAAAAAAGGAGCTAAAAGAGCCGCACTCAGAATAAAAACAGGAACATCACTTAATTGAGGCTGTATTTTATCAACCATATTTGTGATTTGTCTGCACACTCTCTCTGCAAGGGGAGTGCTGTATCCATAACGCTTTCTATTCTCTGCTTGTTTTTGTTCTTTTTCAGCAATTGCCTCTCGGTCTGCCCGCTTAAGCGTAGGCGCTAACCTATTGCCAGGTTGGCTTTGCTGTAGGGAATTAAAAGCTCGTATAATACTCACACCCAAAACACCGCCGCTAACAACAGCAGCAAAAACTTTAACGCCTAAAGACATCCATAGTTCGGGCGAGGGATAAAGTAAATAATAATGTTGCGAATAATTATTAACACAGAGATAAAACGGCATATTGCTTAAAAACGTAATATTTTGCGCTTTTAACGCTTCACTTGCAAAAATGCAGCTTTGTGGATGATTGTTAAAATCAAACTCATGAAAAGTATTCGCTGATAATGCGGTTGAATTGATTTCACGCTCAGATTCTGAAAAAACATCAGGCAATAAAGCAACACCCGTATCATGCATTAACAAAAAAAATACCACTTCAGCAGAATAAGATAACAAGAAACTCGCTGCAACATCTTTACAGGCTTGAATACTGCCTCTAGCCAACGAAGGGTAATGTATTTCCGTAGCCACATCAGACACAACTTCACGCGCTTCCTGATACCAGTTTGTGATTGTGCCAAACATGCGGATTGCTCCTTTTTATAATCGGTAGAAAAAACATGAAAAAAGATTTTAACAAAATTTCAGGGCAGCTAGCAATGCGTGCGAATTTTGGTATGAATGCGTTCCAACATGGTAAATAACGCTTCATGGCCTTCGGGTGAGACGACGGATAACAATTGTTCATTAAATAGTTGCAATTGATGATAAACGCCTTGCACTAAATCACCATTGGCAGAGTTAATTTTAATCACTCGAGCCCGCCGGTCTTCTGAATTTACCGCTTTGGTAATAATGTGTTTCTCTGTCAATTTGTCCAAGACTTTGGTTAAATAACTGTCATCAATGCCAATATAATCTCGTAAAGCAGCCTGGGTAGCTTCACCTTGGTGATATTGGAGTAATGCGATGATCATCCACTCATAACGGGTTAAATCATAGGCCTTTAATCGCTTATCCAGGGTTTGACGCATATCCCGCAAAAGTGTTCCCATGGTATACGCCAGATTCTGCATCATTGTGGTTTGTTGCATGTGAAATCCCCTCTGCCCGCCGCAGCTCAACGTTACGGCGAACGCCCCCTTTTTCAAAGAGGGATGATCGTTGTAGGGTAAGTATAATGGGTATTTTCAGATTGTCATTTTTTAGCGGCAAACACGCTGAGCTTGCTGCAATCTTGCCACACTGCGCTCACGCCCCATCAATGCCAACGTTGAATCGATAGGCGGAGAGATAGTATTACCCGTCAACGCCACACGAATAGGCTGTGCAACCTGTGCAAGCCCTATTTCCAATTGCTCTGCTGTTTCTTTGACAATCGTATGTAAAGGTTCTGCTGCCCAGATCTCTACAGCACTAAGCGCTGAGATTAACGCTTCCAGGATGGGAATACTTTCTGCGGTTAAATGTTTTTGGCGGGCTTTAAGATCATAATCTTTTATCTCTTCAAAAAAGAAACGGCTGTTTAATGCCATCTCCCGCAGTGTCTTGGCACGTTCCCGTTGCACGAGGATAAGATCGGCTAAAGCAGGCCCTGCTTGAGTATCGATACCCAATTGATCAAAATGCCATTGAAGCTCTGGAATCAATGATGTGATCGGATCAGTTTTAATATAATGCTGATTAAGCCAGAGTAATTTCTCGGGATTAAAAGTCGCCGGTGCTTTATGTAATGCGGTTATATCAAAGAATTGTATCAACTCTGCTTGGCTAAAGATTTCCTGATCACCATGCGACCAGCCTAATCTCACCAAATAATTTAACAAGGCATGCGGTAAAAATCCTTCATCGCGATATTGTAAAACCCCTACCGCCCCATGACGTTTAGAAAGCCGTTTGCCGTCAGCCCCTAAAATCATTGAGACATGAGCATAATGCGGGGCAGTTACCCCCAATGCATGGAGCATATTGATTTGGCGCGGCGTATTGGTTAAGTGATCATCGCCACGGATCACATGGGTTATTTTCATGTCCCAATCGTCAATAACAACCGTAAAATTATACGTCGGCGTATCATCACTTCGCCAAATAATTAAATCATCCAGCTCGCTATTGACAAAAGAGACGGGGCCTTTGATTAAATCAGAAACCAACACTTCTCCATCGACAGGATTGGCAAAACGCACTACATGCGGCGTTTTAGCAGAAACGTCGTGTCTTGAACGGCAATATCCATCATAACGAGGCTTTTCTTTGCGGGCTGATTGATCTTCGCGCAAAGCTGCCAACCGTTCTTTAGAACAATCACAGCGATAAGCCTTCCCCTCGCTCAGCCATTGCTCCATGACTTCGCGATAACGGCCAAAGCGCTCGGTCTGATAGACCAGTTTGTCGTTGTAGTGAAGCCCTAACCAATGTAAGCTTTCTAAAATGCTATCGACCGACGCCTGAGTTGAACGCTCGCGATCGGTATCTTCAATGCGCAGCCTGAAGGTACCGCTGTGTTTTCTAGCATATAACCAACAATAAAAAGCCGTACGAGCACCGCCAATATGCAATGAACCCGTTGGGCTTGGTGCAAAACGCGTACAAACAGACATGAGAAAATCTCCTTGCTGGGTCTTTTGGGAGATTGTACGCTAGCTTTTGTCTGCGTTACAGTTGATTTTTTATATTAGGTAGCGATAGGATCCTAACGGGCGTAAAAACAGAATAATAACAGGGCATTAGGCAGTTTGTTGATTAAAAACACAACCTATACTGTAGAGAAAGGAAACAACACCATGTCTAATCATACCCTGAGCCGGAGGAAAAAACTGATGAAAGAGCCTAATGCAAACAATACCTTCGATTCTAATGAAGAAATAGACGATGATCTCATCGTACCAGCAAATGACAGCGGTGAAGCAATTGCTCCTCCCGCTGCCTCGACTAAAACCGATTTACATAAAATCCGCCGCTCCATTGAAGACCGCCTTGAAAGACGGCGTCTGCGTGAAATGCAAGACTTACCTTTCGATGATGATGACTTCGATTTGGGTTTCGATGAAGACAAGGATAAATAACGCTCTTTAACGTAGGCAGGGGGTTGTTTAGTTTTCGCCAAGCTGAGGGGGAATCCAATGATTGTCGAGCATTGAAGCACAGACAATCGTTGAATTCCACGAAGCCATAGTAAAATATAAACAGCCTCTATTGATACCAATCGCTATCTTGTGCATCCACTGGCGAAGGCATAGAAGAAGGCTGTGAGCGTGCCGGCTGTTGAGCTCCTTCGCGGGTTGGCCGTTTGGGTTCACCATATTGAAGCGGTGCATTAGCCTTTGCGCGATCTAGTATTTCTTTTTGGGAAACATACACACTGGATGCAGAATGCTGCGAAAGGGCAGGAATCATTAAAAATACCACTCCAAAAATAAAAAAGGCAATGGGTGTGCCTAAGCGGACTTGAGAGGGATTGTCTCGATGGGCTTTATACTGTGTTAAGGCCATAATGATCATACCTGCTCCTGCCACATAGCTGACGCCATACATCAGCTGGGTAATACCGCGCGTGGGTTCTAACAAATTATTGGCAATATCGCCCAAACTGACGGCAAAACAGGTTTGGGACAATAACATTAAAATGAGGGTTAAAAAGATGTTTAGCACCCAATGTAGAGATCGCATGATGATGTCCTCTAATATCTTCATTTCTATAATACTTGATTTTCACGCTCTTTGAAAAAAGGGGCCGATGTACGCGAAGCCGTACGTTGGGAGGATTTTGGCTACACACTCATCTCAAGGAGGACAAACCTCTTCACTCACACTAACACGGCCTGCGGCAGAAAGCCTCACGATGCGCTCGTTATTACTGCGGCAATTTGTGGGCAATAAGGTAAAGGTGATGTCATTACCCGGAAATCCTGTGTTGTCAAAGGTAATGCTTGCCACGGTAGCAGTCAACGTCGTAGCAGTCAACGTCATTTCTGTGCTGAGGTCTCTATCATTGACTGTCAAACGCGCACCACTACTCAGCGCTGTTCCGCTAAAAACAATCCAACCGGCTGCCCAATTGGTGCTGCAGGTGGTATTAGTTGCATCTGTGGGATCCCGGGGGCAAATTGAAATGGAAGTTGTCTGTTTAATCGCCTCACTTTTGGCATAATTCAGGGTAGAAATAAGTTCACGGGTTATCGCATTGACTTTGTTTAGCTGCATAAAGGTCAGAAGACTCGGTACAGCAAGACCCGCCAGCACGCCTAAAATGACTATCACAATTAAGACTTCCACTAAGGTTAGTGCCCGCATCCTGGCAGAATAAAGCCACTGCCGGCGGGAATATCGAATCCAGGGGTTAAAAGTTCTCTTCATTTGCTAAGTATAGATCAAGAACATGTTAATGGTTTTCCCTCCCCATCTACTTCTGTGCTCACGCGTACTCGGCCTGATTTGCTTAAAATCACTGCACGGGCGTAATCTGAATCATTATTCTCCGGGCAATAATAAAAGCTGCCGTTTTGATCGCGTGGAAACCCTGTAGGCAAAAATTGAATAGTCGAACGCACCGGGAAACCCCGCCAACTTAATCTGCCGCTGCCTGGGATAGGCGCAAAAACCCGTAATCGGGTTTCGAGAGATTTAAGTGTCCCTTTGTGATCTACATCCAGAAAAAGCAGCTGCCCTTGCGACCACTCATTGCTGCAAGTTTTACCGTCAGCACTGGCACAAAGGCTCACAATTGAGCCTCGTTCAATCGCTAAAGTTCTCGCTGTATAAAGCGATCCAATGTTGAAAAGCAGGAATGGCAATGCATGTCAAAATAATGAGAATTACCAATACCATCAGGCATTCCAATAATGTCATGCCTGCTGATAGAAGGCGCAGCAGATGAGCTGAAATGTAGTGGCTCATATATTTTTCGTTTTAAGAGTATTGTGGCTCGGAATAAGCCTTAAAACCTGCCCCACCGCTATAAATTAACAGTGAGGCAAGGTTCCATACTGCCTTCCTACATCATTACACACCCGCCGCAACGGTTCTCTTCTTGAAGCACTTCCACCCTCTCTCCAGGAACATATTCACTCGAACTCGCTGGATCAGGATTAAAGTTAGCACTCGGTGCTGATCGTTGACTGGCAAGCAATCTTCTTCTTTCAGCTTCCTGATCAGGACCTCCACAGTAGCTACCAAAAAAGGGGATAGAAGATACACAAGAAGAAAGCGTGTCTCTGCAATCGCTCATCTTGTCTGAACCAGAAGCAGCATTAGGAGGGAGAACGTCGTAAACCGCCCGATCAGAAATCTCGAAATCGCCTTCATTCTTCTCAGACGTTTCAGCTTCGGACTTGCTTGTATACCATTTGTAGATAAGCGTTCCCCCCGCTATAAGCGTAGCAGCTCCTCCCGCAATGACTGTCACCCAAAAAGAAGTGTTATTTTGCACATAGACACCACAAGGTTTAACGTTTTCAACAGGATTTTCTGAAGGTATGGTGTTATTAACCTCAATTTTGCGTCCTTCAAGAGGGCTAAGCCAAGCCCACTTCTTAACATCTGGACACATGGGTACCTGCGGAGTCGGCGTCGGTGAGGATGTTGGCGTCGGCGTTGATGTTGAGGTAGGAGTTGGCGTCGACGTTGGGGTAGAAGTTGGTGTTGGCACCGGCGTAAAGGTCGGCGTCGGTGTAGATGTTGGTGTCGGAACCGGTGTAAAGGTGGGTGCTGGGGTAGGAGTCGGTGTTGACACCGGTGTTAATGTGGGTGTCGGAATAGGAGACGGTTTAGGAGCCGGCGTTGGTGTCGGGACCGGTGTCAGTGTCGGGACCGGCGTAGGAGTTGGAGTTGGTGTCGACGTGGGTAACGGTGTAAATGTTGGGGCCGGCGTCGGTGATGGCCCAGATGTCGGTGTTGAAGAAGGCGTTGGGCTTGGCACAACCGGGCAGGGTTCTGAATTTAATGTATTAGTTGGGTTTGCCAGGATAGCAGCCCTAAGCTGATCACATCCGTCAAGGCCCCCAATATTTCCAATAGTAGAATCACTAATATAAGTATCAAAAGTGTTGGACCAAAAATTGCCATTCGCAGGCGGAATGTAGCCAGGACAAGTGCTTAATGTTTCTGTGAAATTCTTTGCCCGATCAGCTACATCTTGTGATACAAGGGGCAAAATAGTATCAGCCTCTGTACCACCATAGGAGGAAGAAGCAGCTCTATTGGCTGTAACACATAGATCAGGGGGAAGAAGGTATATTCCATCCATAGACAAAGAATTACCATTATTATCTGTTGCAAAACTGCTAGCAATAATACCCGTATCTCGGAAAATCATATTCCCTAAACTTGTGTTCCAGCCTGGAATTCCAGAAGATTCGGGTAATCCTATCACTGTATTTACTACATTCATTCCTGTGATAAGCGAATTCTGAAATGCTGTAGCAGGAGCATTACAGAGGTATGTATCGATGGGATTTGCAACAGAAGCCAATGAAATAGGATCTTTTTGAACAGGTTCATCGTGATTGGAAATAATAAACCCTTTCGTCATAGAGGCGATAGGGAATGCTATCCCGCCTGTTTCTGAATCTAATACTTGAAAACGTTCGGCAGCACTACACCACGTAAATTCAGCACCCTCGGTAGTAGAAATCTGTACCGTGATTCCTGATAATAAAGTATTATTCATAAAGGAGGCGCCATATTGCGGATCAGACAAGGTACCCGTCATAATACGGGAGGCACAAATGCTATTGCCCGTATAGACTCCACCAAAATTACAATTTACCAAGCTGGATTGATCGGATAATACGGTACTGCTCATATCGCCATAAGTAATAGTGTCCGCATCGCTTAGGGAAACCTTTTCTTTGATATTACCTTGCTTATCCAATATCAAGCGTGCAACAGGCTGCACCGTAAAATAAGCATCATGATCCCTAAACCATTTCGCCAACAGTTTACGACCTTCACTATCGAAATAGCCGCTATAATCTGTGTCAGACTCAATAAAGTTTTCACTTAATATTTCATCCTGCAAAGCTTGGCGTTGAGCTTGAGAAGCACTTCCTAAGGCTATTACTTCAAACTGAACAGGATTACCCATAAAGTCAAGCAGGGTAATAATTTGTCCCTGGCTGATACCAGATGATCGAGCTTGGTTTGCAGGAACCTCAGCTATAGAGCAGGCTCCCAAATTAATTGACTCGGTAGAAACTTCACGCGACAAAATTTTCAATTGCTCTGCCGTGGTTGGGGAAACAGACCCTTCTTCAAACCATTCCTTAATTACTCGTTGTTCAAATTGTTGAGCTTCAAATTCCTGTGTACGCCCCAAAAGCGACATACTATGTTGTGCAGCTGCGTAGTCTCCATCAGCAATTTGTCTAAATGCTTTTACTCGCTCCTGCTGAGTGAAGGTCAATTGATCTCTGTCTGGTATAGCTAGAAAATATCGTCTTGCCTGGGGCATCGTCATGGAGGAAGAATTTAATACCGAAGACGGCTCAAATAACTGTTTAAAGAGCGCTTGACCTAATTCCTGGGAAAGCGGCGCTTGTTTTAAGGAATCTAATTTTTCTTTATCATTACCGCAAGCCCGAATCGCATCTATATAAAGAGACAAATCTTCCAATAAGGTTTCAACACGCTTTAATTCGCTATGAAATTTATCAATATCGCTTCTATCAGGCAAACGCTGTATTTCCTTCGCAATAACGGTATGGGCATCTAACAAGAGATTCACTTGCATTTTAAGCCGCAACACTTCCCGTGACGCTAAAGTAGGAAGTTTTCTAAGCAGGGCATCTTTTTGCATTTTTGCAATTCTGTCCTGCTCCACTTCTCGCTCAAAATCTGCGAGTTTTTGGATAAGATCTGCAGAAGGAGTGAGGTCTCTACGCATCTCGGCATGCTCTGCTTGAGCCTGCGTGTGCAGAGCGATTTCACTTAAATCCAGTTCAACATTCGAGGGATTTGGCTTTGCAGACGAGAGGTTTAATTTCTGCTTAAATAAATTGATGGTTTTTTGTATAGCGTTATTTTCCTTGGAATATTCTTCCATGATGAGATTAGCGTTTTTTTCAAGCTCAATCAGCGTACTTAGGCCTAATTGAATATTACTTTTTGTTGCTTTAGTGGCCACCACTTCAGCAGAGTGCATAACGTCAATATCAAAGGTAAGTGTCTTTTGTATTTCTTTAAGCACATTGTCCATTGCTTTTAGAGCAAGCCGAGTATTTCCTTCTTTTGTACGTGCAAGATAGAACTTGAGCCTATCCTGGCAAGATGTAAGATCTTTCTGTAATAAGGCGCGATTATTTTTAGTGTGGTCCCATGCTTTAAGCTGTTTTTGGATTTCAGTGATAAGTTCTTTTGCTGTCGCTACCATGATTTGGTTTCTCCCTTTTTATTGCCTTAATTGTGATTAATGCTGCTAGTCCCTTTGTAGGAACCCCAAGCTCTTTTTAGAATACATGTTTCAATTTGAAAAATGATTTAAGATATGTTAGATGCACCTCCCTTATTTTTTTATCCTATAATAAATTTTTACTAAAAATTTTACAGAAGATTTTTTTCACTTATTCTTTTTTTAAAAAGATTTTGTTGTCCTTATTGCTAGATCCAACCCTCTCGCAGCATTTTCGGGATGATGAGTTTTTAGTAAACCTCATCATTCCCGAAAAGAACTTATATTATTTAAGTGTTATTTAGGCGTTGCTGTAATCTTTGTGCATTTTCTCTGTTTGCGATGGCATACGCTTTACTGCGGGCTGTAGCAACATTATGGTTCGCGCTGCCGTTACTGCCATTTTCATAAGATTGAATGCAATCTTGCTGGGCATCTGGATCGCCGGGATGTGCTGCATAGCAATATTGAGAGTAACTCCACCAATTACGACCAATATCACTATAATCATAATCTCCTGTAGTCACATAAAATTCGCATTTATGGTAATCGCCCGTGTCTGATTCAGGATTGCCATTACAACTTGCTGTAGAGCCGTCACTATGCCAATAACCCCAATTTTGAGTTTGATCGTCGCGAGCCTTACCACGTTGGGCACCAAAAAGGCTACGAATATCACGCTGTTTTGGGGTAGATGAAGAAAGTGGCGCATCTCCGTTAACAACAACAGAAGCTGGGCGAATATCTGCATCTAGAAGATCAAATTGTACACCAAGCTCATCTTTATAAGTACACGTTACTTGAGCATAATTAGCCGCTCCAACTTGTGAAATAGCAGCCCTTATGAATAGGTCGGGATGCTCCGAAGACGTTTTCGAAAGGTAACCCGAAGCACTAGTCCATTGCGTATTCGTTGCTTTATCAGTGGCTGTTGCCGAAGTCTTTAAGGAGGAACTACCCGATAAATCTACATCCTCCGGCGCAGGGCAAGTATCCAACAAACCAAAACGTGACACTGGAAAGTCCCCTACCAGGTTGGTTTGATCCGCGACTGCCAAGACTTCTGACATTCTGACAGCGGGATCACTTGTCCATTGACTCAAAGTTTGCTTGTTAATAGGCCCAAAATCTTCGTAACGCGGTGCTCCTTGGCGCGGGTCTTCATCCCAGCTGAATGCCAGTTTTAACCCATTACTAAAAAAGTTATTAGCCGTTGTTTGACTGTGAATATAATCCGTGTAATACGCTACTTCCATGCGTGTACCTCTAGCAGAGGGGACCAAAACTCCTACTTCACCCGTCACTTCATTTTCAGCTTGGCTTAAGGTGGAATCTACTGAAAATTTGACTTGATCAGTCAATAGTTGATCAATACCTAACTTTACACCTAAGCC
>JAJNDI010000011.1 GCA_021156325.1 Gammaproteobacteria bacterium | reverse complement strand
GTGGAAAATGCCCGTAAACCGGTGCCTGCATGTGCAACACCGGTTACCGATGGCATGCGGGTTTTTACGAAATCAGAAGCTGCCCGCGAATCTCAAAAAATAGTCATGGAATTTTTGCTGATTAACCACCCGCTGGATTGCCCTGTTTGTGATCAAGGCGGTCAATGTGAATTGCAAGATCTGGCCATGGGCTACGGGCGGGATGAATCGCATTATCCCGAAGCCAAACGCGCTGTTAAAGATGAAGACCTGGGACCTTTGGTAGCCACTGAAATGACCCGCTGTATTCACTGTACGCGTTGTGTACGGTTTTTGGAAGAAATTGCGGGCGTTCCTGAAATGGGAGGTTTAGGGCGCGGTGAAGATATGAAAATTGACACTTATATTGGAAAAAATCTTAGCTCTGAATTAGCGGGTAACATTATTGAATTATGCCCTGTAGGGGCGTTGGTTTCAAAACCTTTTCGCTTTCGAGCAAGAGCCTGGGAAATGATGGAACGGCAGGCTATTTCACCCCATGATTGTGTCGGTTCTCATATTGCCTGTCATACCTTGAATAACCGCGTAATGCGGGTTGTATCGTCTGAAAATGAGTCGTTGAATGAGATTTGGTTATCTGATCGCGACCGATTCAGTTATTTGGGGGCTAACAGCAGCGATCGTTTGGGTAAGCCGCAAATCAAAGAAAATGGTCAGTGGAAAATAGTCGATTGGGCAACGGCTTTAAATGCCGTTGTTAGCGGGTTTAGTAAAACGCTCCAAACTCACGGCACAGAAGCGGTGGGTGTGTTGGGATCCAGTATCAGTACGGTCGAAGAAAGCTATTTATTACAAAAGATTTTTCGTCATATCGGGGTTAATAATATTGATCACCGTGTGCGAGAAAGCGATTTTTCTGATCAAGATGCTTTTGGACAAGCTTTAGTAAGCGATGTCTCTGTGAAAAATATTCAAAATCAGGAAGCGATTTTATTAGTAGGTGCTAACGTGCGGCGTGAACAACCCGTCATTGGTAACCGTGTTCGTAAAGCGACTCGGCGAGGTTATCGCGTCATGTCGATTAATCCGCTGCAATACGAGTGGCATTTCCCTATGGAAGAAGAAGCAATTGTCTCCTTAATGGAATTACCCGAAGCCTTGGGTGCTGTTGCAAAAGCGGTTTTGACGCAAACGCATCAACAAATCAATACACCCTTAGGGGATTTTATTGCAAGCTGTAAAACGTCTGAATTATACACTGCAATGGCGGATCATCTTATTAAAGCGCCTCATGCACTGCTCATCTTGGGAGAAACCGCGTTATTACATCCCGATGCAGCACTGATCCGTGCGTTAGCAGAAGTCATTAAAACGCACGCCAAAACAGGGGTTATGTATTTAACCCAAGGCGGTAATAGTACAGGGGCATGGCTCGCAGGCTTAGTGCCGCATCGGCATGCAGGCGGCCAGGTGGCTCACGAGCAAGGCTTGTCTTCGCGAGATATGTTGATTAACCCGCGTAAAGCTTATTGCTTTTTCCAATTAGATCCTGAATTGGATTGTGCTAATCCTCAACAAGTGGCGCGTGCTGTTCGTGCTTCTGATTTCGTTGTAGCCATTGCACCTTATTTAAGCGAATTATTGAGCGATGAAGCGGATGTGTTTTTACCCATTACGCCCTTTACGGAAACCTCAGGCACCTTCGTGAATCTGGAAGGACGCTGGCAAAGTTTTAATGCAGCCGTTAAACCCTATGATGAAGCGCGTCCAGGTTGGAAAGTCTTGCGCGTTTTAGGCAATTTATTGGAAGTGCCTGATTGCCATTATCAATCTTCAGAAGAAATACGCGATGAATTACGCGCTCGTGTTGATGCTTATCCGCGAGAAGCTTCCTTTATGCATTATAAACCGAAAACAAAAACCGTTTCTTTTAATGAGCAGCAATTGCAGCGTTTAGGAACCTGGCCGCTGTATGGGGCAGATAATGTGGTAAGACGTGCTGATGCTTTACAAAAAGCTGGCAGCAGTGATGGCGAAGCCTGTGTGCGGATTGCTGAAAAAGAAGCATTGCGCTTAAAAGTAAAAACTCAACTGAATGTAACCGTGACACAAGGCGATCACAGTATTCAATTGCCGTTGGTCATTGATAATAGAGTGCCTGAAGGGGCTGCGGTTATTTTAAGCGGTTATGAAAAAACGGCAGCTTTGGGTGAGTCTTTTGGTGTGGTTAGTATTCGAGAGGGAGCGTAAAAGCGATGGATACTATCATGAATTTATTGTGGATAGCTCTTAAAATACTCGCTATCGTGCTGCCGCTTACTATTTCGGTAGCCTATTTAACCTTGGCTGAACGCAAAGTCATCGCTTATATGCACAGCCGTATCGGGCCCAATCGTGTGGGTTTTTTAGGCTTGTTACAACCCTTTGCAGATGTCTTAAAACTCTTGTTAAAGGAAATGGTGATACCTTCCCAATCTAACCGCTATTTATTTTTGGCAGCGCCTGTGTTGGTATTAGCGCCTGCGCTCGCGGCTTGGGCGGTGATCCCCTTTAGTAAAGGCTTGGTATTAGCGAATATCAATGCAGGACTATTGTATATTTTTATGATGTCTTCTTTAAGTGTCTATGGTGTTTTGATTGCCGGCTGGGCTTCCAATTCAAAATACGCAATGCTTGGAGCATTGCGTGCAGCCGCTCAAACAGTTTCTTATGAAATCGCAATGGGGTTTGCTTTTGTGGGCGTATTGCTGGCCGCGGGCAGCATGAATCTTCAAACCATTGTATTGGCGCAAAGCGGCAATATTCTGCATTGGTATTTTTTACCGTTATTACCCTTGTTTTTTGTATATTGGATTTCAGGAGTTGCAGAGACCAATCGCCACCCTTTCGATATGGTGGAAGGGGAATCTGAAATCGTTGCAGGTTTTCATGTGGAATATGCGGGTGCGGGTTTTGCGCTCTTTTTCTTAGCAGAATATGCCAATATGATTTTAATCAGCGCTGTAGCATCGCTCCTTTTCCTGGGCGGCTGGTTATCACCTTTTGAAGGGATCCCTCTTTTGGAAAATGTCTTTGCCTTTGTGCCGGGATTGGTATGGTTTGTGTTAAAAATGGGATTCTTTTTATTTTTATATATTTGGTTACGGGCAACCTTTCCCCGTTACCGTTATGACCAAGTGATGCGCTTGGGTTGGAAGGTATTGATTCCGATTACTCTCATCTGGATAGTGGTAGTCAGTTTTGCTGTTAAGTTTAATATAGGGCCTTGGTTTAACCAGGCAGGGGTTTAACATGACAGATCGTTTAAAGCGATTCTTGGAAAGTCTGCTTTTATTAGAGCTTTTTCGCGGGTTGTGGTTAACCGGGAAATATTTTTTTAAAAAGAAAATTACCGTACAGTTCCCGGAAGAAAAGACCCCGACATCGCCGCGGTTTCGCGGTCTTCATGCATTGCGTCGTTATTCTAATGGAGAAGAACGCTGTATAGCGTGCAAATTATGTGAAGTGGTTTGTCCTGCATTGGCGATTACAATTGAGTCTGCGCCCAGAACAGACGGCACGCGGCGTACGACTAAGTACGAGATTGATTTGTTTAAATGCATTTACTGCGGCTTTTGTGAAGAGTCTTGTCCAGTTGATTCCATCGTAGAGACAAGTGAGATGCATTATCATTTTGAAAAGCGCGGGGAAGAAATCATGACAAAAGAAAAATTATTGGCAATCGGCGATAAATATGAATCTAAAATAGCAGCGGCTCGCGCAGCAGATGCTTTTTATCGTTAGAGGGCGCGAGCTTAAGCTGGCCCTAGCGGGGAGATTTTGATGATACAACAATTTATTTTCTATTTATTTTCAGCAATGGCTATTGCGACAGCTGCCATGGTGATTATTTCTAAAAGTCCTGTGCGGGCAGCACTTTTTTTAGTAGTAACTTTTATTGCTTCTGCGGGTTTATGGATTTTATTACAAGCAGAATTTTTAGGGCTGGTATTGATATTAGTTTACGTAGGCGCTGTTATGACATTATTTCTTTTTGTGGTCATGATGCTCGATATGGACGGTATTGAATTGCGATCGGGTTTTGTACAGTATTTGCCGTTTGCTTTGATCGTGCTGTCTGTGATGCTGGCTTTTATTATTCTGGCCGTTTGGCATACTTCATTTGGTTTAGGCCATGCTAATCCTTCAAAAGAAACGGCTGCTTACAATAATATTGCTTTACTGGGAAGTGTGCTGTATACCCAATATGCTTATCCTTTTGTCTTAGCAGGCGCCTTGTTATTGCTTGCGATTATTGCTGCAATCAGTCTTACTTTTCGCGGTACTCGCAATGCTAAAAAGCAGCGAGTCGAATGGCAGGTTTCAGTCAGAGCGCAAGATCGCCTCTATAAGACCTCAATGAAGAATGAAAAAAGACTATAAAGGAAATAAGCGAACATGATTCCATTAACACATTATCTCATTGTCGGGGCAGCGTTATTCAGTCTCAGTTTGGCGGGCATTGTCATTAATCGCAAAAATCTCATCATTCTTTTGATGTGCATTGAACTGATGCTCTTGGCAGTGAATATGAATTTCATTGCTTTTGCAAGCTTTTTAGATAATATTGCCGGAGAAGTGTTTGTATTCTTCATTTTGACGGTAGCAGCGGCAGAAGCAGCGATTGGTTTGGCGATCTTGATGGTCTTATATCGTAATCGCCATACCATTAATGTGGAAGATTTGGATTTGTTGAAAGGGTAGAAGGGGTAGTCTGTGAATCTATCAGCACAACAATTAAGTTTTATTGTAATTTTGGCGCCATTGCTGGGAAGCCTTTTCACGGGATTTTTAGGTAAAGCATTAGGCACAAAAGCGAGTCATCGCATTGCGGTGACTGGGCTTGGCATTGCTTTTATAGCCGCTCTCTTTTTATGTCACGCGATTACTTTTGGCAATACCCCCCCACGCTCTTTTAATATTTATACATGGGCGTTGAGCGGTACTTTTCAATTTAATATTGGTTTTACACTCGATTCTTTAAGCACTATCATGGCAGTCCTTGTTACTTTTATTTCTTTTTTGGTGCATATTTACAGTATTGGTTACATGGCCGGCGATCCGGGTTATCAACGATTTTTTAGCTATATTTCACTCTTTACTTTTGCGATGTTATTACTGGTGTTGTCCAACAATTTCTTGCAGTTATTTATCGGCTGGGAAGGCGTTGGTTTGGTTTCTTATCTTTTGATCGGGTTCTGGTTTAAACGCGACTCTGCGAATGCTGGCAGCTTCAAAGCCTTTATTGTAAACCGTATCGGAGATTTTGGTTTCTTATTGGGGATCGCTTTGGTGCTGGCTTATTTTGGTACCCTTAATTACGAGCAAGTCTTTGCAGAAATCCCCGTTTTGGCCAATGCTACGATACGTCTTTTTCCCGGAACAGATTGGTCTTTAATCACCGTGATTTGCATTCTTTTATTTATCGGTGCGATGGGTAAATCAGCTCAAATGCCATTACATGTGTGGCTGCCAGAATCAATGGAGGGTCCTACCCCTATTTCAGCCTTGATTCATGCCGCTACCATGGTCACGGCGGGTATTTTCATGATTTGCCGCATGTCTCCTTTATATGAACATTCTCCAACAGCGTTAAGTGTGGTTTTAGTGGTCGGTGCAACCGGCGCTTTGTTTACCGGCTTGATCGGCATTGTGCAATATGACATTAAACGAGTAGTGGCGTATTCAACTTTATCTCAACTGGGTTATATGGTCGCAGGCCTTGGGGCATCTGCTTATAGTGCGAGTTTATTTCATTTGGCAACGCACGCTTGTTTTAAAGCGTTATTGTTCTTAGGTGCCGGTTCTGTGATCATGGGAATGCATCATGATCAAGACATGCGTAATATGGGTGGATTACGGCGTTATATGCCTATTACGTATACGACATTTTTAATTGGAAGTTTAGCCCTTGCCGCGATCCCGCCTTTCGCAGGGTATTATTCCAAAGATGCCATTATTGAAGCTATTGGGTTAACGCAGATCCCCGGTGCAACCTATGCGTATATTTGCGTTTTGCTGGGTGCCTTTGTAACAGCATTATATACTTTTCGCGCCTTCTTTTTAGTATTTCATACTCAAGAACGAATGGATGAACACACTCGCGAACATCTTCATGAATCACCCTCGGTGGTATGGCTGCCCCTGGTTTGTTTAGCCGTCCCCTCTATTGTATTGGGATTTTTATTTATTAAGCCTATGTTATATACAGAACCGGGTTTATTAGGCAGTAGTGTCATCACCTTACCTGCTTATGATGTATTAAGCAAAATGGCCGAAGAATATCACGGTATTGCGGCAGCAACATGGCAAGGCCTCTTGGGGGCACCTTTTTGGCTTTCTGTCTTTGGTATTTTCTGTGCCTGGTATGCGTATCAAAAAGCCCCTGAAACTCCTGCAAAATTAGCAAGGCGCTTCTCGATATTTTATCGGATCCTGGTCAATAAATATGGTTTTGATGATTTCAACCAAACCGTTATTGTACGTTCTGTGCGTAATTTATCATCGTGGTTTTATTTTATTGTAGATACCAAATGTATTGATAATTATGTGGTAAATGGGACTGGCCGGATGATCAGCTTTCTTTCCAGGCTGACCCGCCAGGCTCAAACGGGATATTTATATCATTATGCCTTTGTCATGATTTTAGGGGTTTTAATATTTCTTTGTTGGTTAATGATATAGGCTTTTGGAACTGACGTAGCAAAAACAGGTAGATTAAATGCATAATATTTTACTCAGCTTGCTGATCTGGATACCGATTATTGGTGGCGGATTGGTTTTGTTTACCGGCAATGATAAGAATGCAAAGCAAGCGCGCGTGATTGGCCTCATTGTTTCTTGTTTGACATTGTTGTTATGTATTCCTCTGGTGCGGGGTTTTGATCCGCACATTTATACCATGCAATTTCGTGAGACGGTGGTGTGGATCCCTGCCTACAACATTAACTATGATATCGGTATTGATGGTATTTCCTTAACGCTTATTTTATTAACCGCTTTTACAACGTTCATTGTTATTTTATCGAGCTGGAAGACTATTCGGATCCGGGTTGCCCAATTCATGGCAGCTTTTTTGATAATGCAAGGCTTGATGATAGGGGTTTTTGCCGCTATCGATTCGATTTTATTTTATGTCTTCTGGGAAGGGATTTTGATCCCCATGTATTTAAGCATCGGTATTTGGGGGAGCGTCAATCGAAGTTATGCCTCGATTAAATTTTTCTTATATACCTTTTTTGGCTCTGCTATTATGTTAGTGGCCTTATTATATCTTTATTCACAATCGGGCAGTTTTAGTATCTTGTCGTTTTATGAAGTGAAGTTAAGCCAAAGTGCTCAAAATTGGATTTTCCTTGCTTTTTTCTTAGCCTTTGCTGTCAAAGTACCCATGTGGCCTGTTCACACCTGGCTGCCAGATGCACATACTGAAGCGCCCGCCGGGGGTTCCGTGGTGCTGGCAGCGCTCATGTTAAAAATGGGCGTGTACGGGTTTTTGCGATTTTCTTTGCCGATTGTACCGGATGCGTGTCGAAGCCTTGATTGGCTTATTATTTTGTTATCATTAATTGCCATTGCCTATATCGGTTTGGTCGCCATCGCACAACAGGATATGAAAAAGCTGATTGCCTATTCTTCGATAGCGCACATGGGTTTTGCAACGCTCGGCTGTTTTATGATCTTCAAAATCATCGATAAAACCGGGAACTTAGGCGATGCCTATATGAGTTTGGAAGGCGGTATGGTACAGATGATTTCTCATGCCTTCAGTTCAGGCGCCATGTTTGTGGTTGTTGGGATTTTATATGACAAATTGCATACTCGCTTAATTGGAGATTATGGCGGTGTTGCCAATAAAATGCCTATTTTAGCAGCCTTTTTTATGTTATTTGCCATGGCCAATGTAGGCTTGCCCGGTACCTCCGGTTTTGTTGGGGAATTTATGGTTATTTTAAGCGGGATCCAGGCTAGTTTCTGGATTACTTTCTTTGCTGCAACCACCCTGATTTTAAGCGCTTCTTATACGCTGTGGATGTATAAACGCGTTTTCTTTGGGAAAGTGGCTAATGATAATGTAGAGAGCCTCACGGATATTCGGGGATTGGATATCCTGGTTTTTTCTTTGTTGGGCTTTATGACTTTGTTTTTGGGGATTTATCCGCAGGCAGTATTGAATTTATTGCATACAACGATCGGGCATTTACTGGATATTAGTACCTATACGAAACTTGTCTCATTATAATGAGGAGTGACAATGTTATTACAATTACCGCGCATAACGCCGCTTTTCCCTGAAATTTTTGTCTTGTTCATGATAGCAGTAGTTTTATTAGCGGGCTTATTTGCAAAACCGCGGATAGCGGGTCGTTTGACTTATTTATTAACCCAAACCACCTTAATGGGAGCGTGCATCTTAACATTTCGCTTTTATGATACCGAAACCATTACCACCTTTAATGGAATGTTTATTCACGATCCCCTATCACAAGTCTCAACCTTATTTGTGTATGTCACCACTGTGTTTACTTTAGCTTATGCGCGCCAGTATATTGAAGAAAGATCCATACAGCAGCCAGAATATTATATTCTAACCTTGTTTTCTGTCTTGGGAATGATGGCGTTGATTTCTGCCGGCAATTTCTTATCGCTTTATGTATCACTGGAATTGTTTTCATTACCGCTTTATGCGATGGTAGCTTTGCGGCGTGATTTAGCCGCTGGCTCAGAAGCGGCCATGAAATATTTTATTACAGGGGCAGTGGCTTCCGGAATGTTGTTATATGGGATCTCGATGTTATTTGGGACCACCAATTCACTGGATCTCAACGTCGTTGCCAGTACGACCATTACCTTAAACCCGACAATGGTCATTATCTATCGCTTTGCTCTGGTATTTATTATTGCAGGTGTTATCTTCAAGTTAGGCGCTGTTCCTTTTCATATGTGGGTACCTGATGTGTATCAAGGCGCTCCCACATCAGTAACGTTATTTATCAGCGGTGCGCCCAAGATAGCAGCTCTTGCTTTATTATTTCGTCTTTTAACAACCGCTTTACCCAGTTTGCATTTGCAATGGACACCCATTTTAATTGCTATTTCGATAACCTCTATGGCATTGGGTAATTTGGTAGCGATTGTGCAAACCGATTTAAAACGTATGCTAGCCTATTCTTCGATTGCTCACATGGGTTATACCCTGTTGGGGATTTTAACGGCTGGTGCGGTAGGGTACAGTGCGGGTTTGTTTTATATGATTTCTTATAGCATCATGGCAGTCGGCGCTTTTGGTTTATTAACCTTGATGAGCCGTGCGGGTGTGGAAGTGGATAAGGTTGGAGATTTACGGGGGTTAAACGCGCGTAATCCGTGGCTTGCCTTGATGATGTTATTCTTGATGTTTTCGATGGCGGGGCTGCCGCCTACGGTTGGTTTTTTTGCAAAACTTGGGGTCTTACAAGCGCTTATTGATGCTCATTTAGTATGGTTAGCCGTTTTGGCTTTGATTTTTGCCATTATCGGGGCTTATTATTATATTCGTGTTGTCAAAGTCATGTATTTTGAAGAACCGGATTCACAGCAATTGCAGCCTATGCAGATTTCAGGCGATATGCGTTTTATTATCAGCATCAACGGGCTGGGAGTTTTAGTGTTAGGCTTGTTTCCAAGTGCCTTGATCGATTTATGCCGCAGTGTTTTTTAGGAATTCCTGAATGAAAGCACCGATCTAAAAGCCCTGGAGTACACTGCAAAACAACAGTTTCCCATCCTGGTTCTCTTGCCGGCCATTTATGAATTACCCTGGCAAGTGAACGATTGGGTTTCTCATTATTACCCTTTACCGGCTATGCCCCCTGTGAAGATCAAGCTTGGGATTTTGCCAAAGACGTCTTCCTGATATGGCCAAAAATAACGCTTTTTTTGTCCTATCTTGAGTGAAATAGTCTTCTTTCCTTCAATGCCTTGCAGATTTTGCCTGCATCCGGTAAAATTCCCCACCTTGACGCGGGGTGGAGCAGTCTGGCAGCTCGTCGGGCTCATAACCCGAAGGTCGTAGGTTCAAATCCTACCCCCGCTACCACCTTTGAGGTGTTTTAGAGGAAATTATAGATTAAAGGGTAAAATATAATTACCCACAGCATTTCAAGTTGCTTTGATGCGTTGGCGCAGCGAGTGTAAAAATCAATACATAAGCAGCGAGGCAAGCCGACAACAAAGGCGCAGCTTGAAAGGCGAAGGGTAACAAAGATGGGCCTTGGTGCCCATTTTTTATTTGTTAGGCAAGCAAGATGGTCGCGTCAAATAATAAAGATTTGAATACACTCTTAGTGTTGGCGGTTCAAGCAGCCGGCTATACCTTGTGGGGATATGAATGGATAGGCGGCCATGAACATCGGTGTTTGCGGGTATATATTGATGACCCCCACGGTATTACAGTGGAGGATTGCGCTAAAGCGAGTCATCAAGTGAGTGCCGCCTTAGCCGTGGATGAGCCTGTCAGCGGGGATTATCAATTGGAAGTATCTTCACCCGGGCTTGATAGGCCGTTATATGCGCTTGATCATTATCGGGGTTTGATTGGCACCGAAATCAAGCTGCAGCTGCGCAGAGGGAATGCTGCAGGGCAGCGGCGTTTTCGAGGGATTATTGCCGAGGTGAATGAAGATCATATTCGTCTGAACACTGACGAAGGCAGTGAAGAGATAGTTTTTGGCAATATTGAAAAAGCACGGGTTATTGTGCCGTGGAAAACAGAAAAGAAGTAAATGATTAACAAATGGGGCTTGGAACATGAGTAAAGAAATTCTACTTGTAGCCGATGTGCTGGCCAATGAAAAAGGGGTATCGCAAGAAGATATTTTTGAAGCCATTGAAGCAGCATTGGCAACCGCTACCGAAAAGAAATTGGGCGCAGAAGTTGAAGTTCGTGTAACCGTTGATCGCACCACAGGCGAATATGCAAGCGTGCGCGTTTGGACAGTGGTTGATGATGAAGCGTTGGAAAATCCCGATGCGCAATTAACGCTTGCAGAAGCGTTACTCAAGAAACCGGATGCCGCTGTGGGCGATGTGATCGAAGAAACTATAGAATCTATCAGCTTTGGACGCATTCCAGCACAATTGGCTAAACAAGTGATCGCACAAAAAATAAGAGCTGCTGAAAAAGCAAAAATTGCCGAATTTTATTCTCAAAAAGTGGGCGATCTGGTGAACGGTGTGGTCAAACGGGTAACCCGTGAATTTGTGATTGTTGATTTGGGCGGTAATGCGGATGCCTTTCTTTCTCGAGAAGAAATGCTGCCGCGGGAAGCGATGCGCATGGGAGATCGGGTTCGCGCTTATCTTTACGAAATTTCAGAAGAAACACGCGGCCCGCAAGTGTTATTAAGCCGTACCCGCCCTGAAATGTTAATTAAACTATTCAGTATCGAAGTGCCTGAAATTGGCGAAGAATTGATTGAAATCAAAAGTGCAGCGCGTGATCCCGGCATACGCGCTAAAATTGCGGTGAAAACCAATGACGGCCGTATTGATCCGATTGGCGCTTGCGTGGGGATGCGCGGCTCGCGTGTCCAATCTGTTTCGGGCGAATTGGGTGGGGAACGCATTGATATCGTCTTATGGGATGATAATCCCGCGCAATTGGCCATTAATGCCTTGTCGCCTGCTGAAGTTGTTTCCATTGTCGCTGATGAAGAAACCCGGACTATGGATGTTGCTGTTAAAGCAGAGCAGCTTTCACAAGCCATTGGCCGCAGCGGACAAAATGTACGCTTAGCCAGCGAGTTAATCGGATGGACTATCAATATCATGTCAGAAGAAGACTTTGAATTAAAACGTGCACAAGAATCAGAAACGGTTGCCAATTTGTTTATGGAAAAATTAGGGCTTGATGAAGATGTGGCTGCTGTTTTACTAGAAGCAGGTTTTACCACTTTGGAAGAAATTGCCTATGTGCCTGAAGCGGAGTTATGCGCTATTGAAGGGTTTGATGAAGACGTTGCAAAAGAATTGCAGAAGCGGGCAAAAGATATTTTACTGACACAAGCAATTGCTAAAGAACAGGAACGGGTTGAACCGGCTAAAGATTTGCTGGAATTGGAAGGTATGGATCCTCAATTAGCATATGCTTTAGCAAGCAAAGGTATCATCACTCAGGAAGACTTGGCTGAGCAAGCGGTAGATGACGTGGTAGAATTAGTCAGGATAGACAAAGAGCGTGCAGGTGAATTAATTATGGCAGCACGTGCGCCCTGGTTTGCCGATGATGAGATAGAAAAGTAATATCGGAGTAGACATATTATGTCAGGAACTGTTGCACAAACCCGTGTTGCCGAACTGGCAAAAAAAGTAGGGAAAGCCCCTGAAGAATTGATAGAACAATTGCAAAAGGCGTTGTCCCGATCCGATATCAATGCGGATACGCCTATCACGGATGCTGAAAAACAACAATTATTGGTTTATCTTCAGCGTCATCACAGTCCTGCTTCTGAAACGGCAGGGCCTAAAAAAATCACCCTCAATCTTAAAAGCACCAGCAAATTAAAAGTCGGTAAAACGGCGATTAATGTCACTATTAAACGAAAACGCGTGTTGGAACATCCTGATGAAGTAAAAGCAAAGCAAGATAATCTTGCTTCATCAAAATCAGCAGAAGAAAACCTTCTTCCGGATGAGTTGATTCAGGAACACAGCCAAGAAAATGCTGTCATCTCTGATAATGAAGCACCGGTATCTTCTGTTATTGAGCCGGCAGCAGTGCAAAGTACACAACCCGCCTCCTCGCCCGCAGTGCAAGAAGAAAAATCTGCAGAAGATAAACCCGCTAAAAAGAAAAAACGGGATAAATTTGAAGAGCAGGATGCACGCTATGAAGAACGTGAACGCCGGCATGAAAAAGAAATTGTCCATCGCGTAAAACCCCGTTCAAAACGCGGGAAAAGCCATGTCGTTGCGCAAGCCGTTTTATCCAAACACAGTTTTGAAATGCCAACAGCTCCTCTTAAGAAAGAGATATTGGTTCCAGAGACAATCACCGTTTCTGAATTGGCTCAACGGATGTCTGTGAAAGCGGCTGAAGTGATTAAAGGGTTAATGCAATTAGGAGCGATGGCAACCATTAACCAGGTTTTAGATCAAGATACAGCGCTCATCGTGGTAGAAGAAATGGGTCATAAAGCCATTCCTACCTCCGCCAATGCCTTAGAAGAAGCGTTAGCAGCTGATGTGAGCGCAAGCAAAGGCGATAGAATTTCACGCGCGCCCGTCATTACCATTATGGGACATGTTGATCATGGTAAAACCTCGCTGCTCGATTATATCCGCCGCACCAAAGTAACCCAAGGTGAAGCCGGGGGCATTACACAGCATATCGGCGCCTATCATGTTGAGACCCCCAAAGGGATGCTAACTTTTCTGGATACGCCAGGCCACGCTGCGTTTACTGCTATGCGTGCCAGGGGCGCGAAGGTAACGGATATTGTTGTCTTGGTTGTGGCTGCAGATGACGGTGTCATGCCGCAAACGATCGAAGCGATTAAACATGCGAAAGCAGCAAAGGTTCCCATTGTTGTTGCGGTCAATAAAATTGATAAAAAAGAAGCTGATCCGGAACGCGTAAAAACTGAATTAAGCCAGCACGATGTTATTTCCGAAGAATGGGGCGGAGAAGTAATGTTTGTGAATATCTCTGCAAAAACAGGTCAAGGTGTTGATAATTTATTAGAGTCTATTCTAACACAAGCTGAAGTTCTGGAATTAAAAGCGCCCGTTGATGGGATCGCGCACGGTTTTGTCTTGGAATCCCGTTTGGATAAAGGACGCGGTGCTGTAGCCAGCATTTTGGTGCAAAGCGGAACGTTGCGCAAAGGCGATATCTTATTAGCCGGTGTGCAATATGGGCGTGTGCGTGCCTTGTTAGATGAAAATGGAAAAATGATAGAAAGCGCAGGCCCTTCTATTCCCGTTGAAGTGTTAGGCTTACCGGGAACACCGGCAGCAGGGGATGAATTTACGGTGGCTGTTGATGAACGCAAAGCACGTGAAATTGCCCTCTTTCGTCAAGGTAAATACCGTGATATTAAATTAGCCCGTGTGAAAGCCTCTAAATTGGATAATCTCTTTGAACGGGTTGAGCAGGGGGGAACCACGACTTTAAGCGTATTACTTAAAGCCGATGTACAAGGGTCAGTGGAAGCGATTTCAGATGCTTTAGAGAAACTCTCTAACGATGAAGTTCAAGTCAAGATGTTAGGCGGCGGTGTTGGTGGTATCAATGAATCTGATATCAATTTAGCGATAACTGCTAGTGCTATTATTATTGGTTTTAATGTCAGAGCCGATGCGGTTGCGAAAAGACTTGCTGAACAAGAGGGTGTTGATATTCGCTATTACAGCGTTATTTACAATATTATTGATGATATTAAATTGGCATTGACAGGCTTGTTACGTCCTGAATTTCGGGAACAAATCATTGGGACTGCCGAAGTGCGCGATGTCTTTCGTTCACCTAAACTCGGGGCTATCGCAGGCTGTATGGTGATAGACGGTATTGTCAAACGTAATAACCCGATCCGGGTATTGCGCGGTAATGTGGTAATTTACGAAGGCGCATTAGAATCTTTGCGTCGTTTTAAAGAAGATGCTGCTGAAGTGCGTTCAGGTTTTGAGTGCGGAATAGGCGTTAAGAATTACAATGATGTGAAGGTTGGTGATCAGATCGAAGTGTATGAAACCATCGAAGTCAAACGTATCCTGGCAGAGAAAGAATAGAGGCTCTTATGGCACAGACACAACGCGTACAACGTATTGCTGATTTGCTGCAGAGGGAACTTGCGCTCATTTTACAGCAGGAATTAAGAGAATCTTTTGTGGGATTATTAACGGTGACTGATGTAGATGTTTCACCCGATCTTAGCAATGCAAAAATTTATGTGAGTTATTTGCCTATCGATGTAGAGAAAATGACAGCGGCCAATGGCAATAGCATCATCGAATTGCTGCAAGAAAAAGCGAGATTCATTCGTCATTTATTAACGCAGCGCCTTGAGCTTCGAACCGTTCCCCAATGCCGCTTTATTTACGATGATTCTACCCAGAAAGCGGGTCATATTGACACGCTTAATGAAATCAGGCATTTTAATTCTAGATAAACCCTATGGTATAAGCTCTGCAAAAGCAGTTTATCAAGCCAAGCGATTATTTCACTTTAAAAAAGCAGGTCATACCGGTTGTCTTGACCCCTTAGCCACGGGTTTATTACCCATCTGTTTTGGAGAAGCCACAAAGTTTTCATCTTATTTATTGGCTGCAAATAAAATCTATTATGCGGTAGCTAAGCTTGGTATCAAAACCAGCACAGCTGACAGCGAAGGTGAAGTTATTCAAAAGCGTGCAGTGCCTGCATTAAACTTCAATCAATTGAGAGCAGTAGCTGACACCTTTACAGGAGAAATCACCCAGATCCCTTCCATGTTTTCCGCACTCAAATATCAAGGTAAGCCATTATATCAATTAGCCCGTCAAGGTATTACTGTTGAACGCAAAGAACGCAAGGTTAAAATAACTTCGATCGTGATTGAACATTATCAAGATGATGAATTGTCTATTACGGTTTCTTGCAGCAAGGGAACTTATATCCGCAATTTGGTAGAAGACATGGGTGAGGCATTAGGTTGCGGCGCGCATCTTAAAACGTTAAGGCGCCTTGGCATAGGGTCTTTTGAAGCAGCACAGGGGGTTGATTTAAATACGCTGAGCGCCCTCTCTTTAGAAGAACGGGCGGGGTTTTTGCATCCGATTAGCAGTATGCTCGAAGATTATCCTGCGCTTACCCTCAATCAGCAAGAGACAGAAGCACTTTTACAGGGCAAGCGTATCAGCATCGCTAACCACAGTATTCTATCAATTTGCCTTAATGAAACCGCCGCGTTAGCACAACTTATTGATCCAGAAGGCAATTTTTTTGGTATGGGGTTGGTGGAAGCTTCTGGTTATTTGCATCCTCATCGCATGATGGCAACAAAAGAAGAGGAAGGATAAGCCTGTTGAGAGCAATCAAAAAAATCCTTGTTTGATAGGCTTTGGATAGGTACAATAGCACCCCAAATGAGAGTTAAATTTAGTGGTTAGGAGTAGTCAATGACAGAAACAACGCCAAAAGCGGATATCATCAATCAATTCAAACAGTCCACAAACGACTGCGGCTCACCTGAAGTGCAAGTCGCGCTATTGACACAACGTATTCGTGATCTCGCAGAACACTTTGGCATCCACAAAAAAGACAAGCATTCACGTCGTGGGTTACTGACCATGGTCAGCAAGCGTCGTCGTTTGCTAAAGTATCTTAAGAGCAGCAGTGTAGAACGTTACCAATCGCTAATACAACGATTGGAATTACGCCGCTAATTTTACGTGTTCGTCATTCCGTGCCCTGCGGCCAAACCGCGGGATTAGCGCGGAATCCACCCATTATCTCTAGTTATTATTTAAGGAACATTCTGTGAGTATCAATGTAGTTAAAAAAACATTTCAATTTGGCCAGCAGTCCATAACGCTTGAAACAGGTAAAGTTGCCCGTCAAGCCACTGGCTCGGTAATGGTTACCATGGGCGAAACCGTGCTATTGGTCACTGCTGTCGGGCTGCCCGCTAAACCGGGCGTAGTTCGTGATTTTTTCCCGCTGACCGTTAATTATCAAGAGCGCACGTATGCAGCCGGTAAAATTCCAGGAGGCTATTTCAAACGAGAAGGGCGTCCTACGGAAAGTGAAACGTTAATTTCACGTTTGATCGACAGACCGTTGCGTCCTTTATTTCCAAAAGGTTTTCATAACGACGTTCAAGTCGTCGCAACCTTGATGTCGTTAGACCCCGCAGTACCTGCCGATATTCCTGCCCTGATTGGCGCTTCTGCAGCCGTGGCGTTATCAGGTTTGCCTTATAGCGGCCCGTTTGCAGCCGCCCGTGTGGGATATTGCGATGGTCAGTACTTACTTAACTTTGCCCCCAGCGAAAAGGCTGCTTCTCAATTGGATTTAGTGGTTGCAGGCACTGCACAAGCAGTGTTGATGGTCGAATCCGAAGCAGCGGGCTTGTCCGAAGAAATTATGTTAGGGGCGGTAATGTACGGCCATCAACAGATGCAAGTCGCCATTCGTGCGATTAATGAATTGGTCAGTGACGCAGGAAAATCAAAATGGGACTTCCAACCTGCCTCCTTGCCAACGGAAGTGGTGGCTCAAGTGGGGGCATTGGTAAAAAGCGATATTCAAAAAGCTTATCAATTGCGCGACAAGCAAGCACGTCAAACGTGTTTAAGCGAGATGCGCGAAAAAGCGGTCAGCACGTTATGTGTAGACGAAGAAGACACGAACTTTAGTAAAGCAAATATCTTAACGGTGATTGCTCAATTAGAGAAAGAACATGTTCGCGACAATATTTTAGAAGGTAAGCCTCGTATCGATGGACGTGATAACAAAACCGTACGCGATATTCGTGTCGAAGTGGGTGTTTTACCTTGCACACATGGCTCTGCCTTATTTACCCGAGGCGAAACCCAAGCGCTGGTAGTAGCCACTTTAGGCTCCACCAAAGATGCGCAATTGATTGATGCGCTGGGAGGAGAATACCGCGATCGCTTTATGCTGCATTACAATTTCCCACCGTACAGTGTCGGCGAAACAGGTATGATGACAGGGCCAAAACGTCGTGAAATCGGTCATGGCCGATTGGCACGTCGAGGCGTACAAGCCATGCTGCCAGATGAACAAGTTTTCCCGTATGTATTGCGTGTAGTGTCTGAAATCACTGAATCAAATGGCTCCAGTTCCATGGCTTCTGTTTGCGGAACCAGTTTGGCATTGATGGATGCAGGTGTGCCGCTCAAAGCGCCGATTGCCGGTATTGCGATGGGCTTGATCAAAGAAGGCAATCGCTTTGCGGTATTAACCGACATTTTAGGTGATGAAGATCATCTCGGTGATATGGACTTTAAAGTGGCGGGTACAGCCAATGGGATCACTGCTTTGCAAATGGATATCAAGATCAACGGCATCACGGAAGAAATCATGAAAGCGGCGCTCTCTCAAGCGCGAGAAGGCAGATTACATATTCTGAATATTATGAATCAAATCATGCCTGCTCCTCGTCAAGAAGTGTCTAAACGCGCACCTCGCATTATCACGATGCAAATCAATCCCGATAAAATCCGTGATCTGATTGGCAAAGGCGGCGTAACCATTCGGGCATTAACCGAAGAAACGGGTGCTGCTATCGACATTAGCGATGACGGTGTGGTGACGATTGCCGTTCAAGATGGTGAAATGGCTGATAATGTTTGCCGGCGCATTAAACTATTAACGTCGGATGTTGAAGTAGGTACAACCTACGAAGGCCGTGTGGCTAAGATCGTTGAGTTTGGCGCTTTTGTAACAGTGTTACCGGGCAAAGACGGCTTGTTACATGTTTCCGAGATTGCTAATGAACGTGTGAATAATGTCAGTGATTATCTGCAAGAAGGACAAACTGTTAAAGTAATTGTCCTGGATGTTGACAGGCAAGGCCGCATTAAGTTAAGCATGAAGGCATTAGCTAACGAAACAGCATAAACAAATCACTCAATCCCCTGGCACAGCTAACGCTGTGCCAGGGGATTTTTTACTTCACCAGCATCAAAAACTCAGCACGTGTTTTAGCATTACTGCGTAAAGTCCCTAGCATGGCTGAAGTGGTCATCACAGAGTTTTGCTTTTCAACGCCGCGCATCATCATACACAGATGTTGAGCTTCAATGATAACACCAACCCCTTTTGCCTGTGTGACTTCCATCAGAGTATTTGCGATTTGTTGGGTCAGGTTTTCCTGGATTTGCAAACGTCTTGCGTAAAGATCAACGATCCGCGCCACTTTGGAAATTCCCAGCACAGCCCCATTGGGCATATAAGCGACATGGCATTTACCGATAAAGGGTAATAAATGATGTTCGCACAATGAATATAATTCAATATTTTTTAAAATCACAATTTCATCGGAATCTGAAGGAAACAGCGCATCATTGATGATTTCATCTAATTGAGTTTGATAACCCTGCGTTAAAAACTGCATAGCTTCTGCTGCCCGCTTGGGGGTGTCTTTTAAACCAGGACGGTTTGGATCTTCACCCAGCGCTTTAATCAATGATTGATAGATGATTTCCATTTTGAAAAACTACTTCTACAATAAAAAAGACATTATACCGAAATTACTGTGGTAAAGGGATAGAAAGCGAATGCCAGGGAATGCAAGAACCGAACAATTATTTGCCAGAGCCGTTGCTTTGCAGCAGCAAGGCGAGATCAAAGCGGCAATGGGTCTTTATCAGGAATTGTTGCGAGAAGCACCGCACCACGCGGCGGCTTTGACGAATTTGGGTGCCGCTTTTGAAAGCTTAGGCCGCAAGAGGGAAGCGATGGCTTGCTTTAAAAAAGCCTGTGAACTAGCGCCTGATAATGCGAATGCCTTATCTAATCTGGGCGCTTCTTATCAACAATTTGGACAATTAACAGAAGCTATTGCTTGTTTTGAGAAATGCATTGCACAACATCCTGAGCACGCAATGGCTTATGCCAATTTAGCGTATGCCTATTTTCAATATGGTTATCTGGGCAAAGCCTTGAGCTTTTGCGAAAAAGCATTAATGCTTGAACCCACTAATACGGTTGCCCAATTAAATTTAGGGTTAATTGAAGTCAATCGGGGCAATATTCAAGCAGGATTAATAGCATTTAACACAGTATTGGAATTAGAACCGGGTGATAAGGCTGCTTCTTCTAATATTGTTTACGCCAGTACTTACAGTGATGAGTTAAGCGATGAAACTGTTTTAAATTTACATCGGCAATGTGGCGATTCGCTTAGCAAAAGTATTACCCCTTATAATACCTGGCAAGTCAGCCGTGATCCCAATCGAAAACTGCGAATAGGCTATTTATCAGCTGATTTTCACGTTCATCCTGTAGCGTATGTGTTTACTTCATTCTTGCCTTATCATGACAAAAGTGCTGTCGATATAGTAGCTTATTCCAATGGGATTAAAGCCGATGAAACGACAAAGTTGATTAAATCACAGTGTACAGAATGGAACGATGTCATCAGATTAAATGATCGGGAATTAGCGGCTAAAATCCGGGCTGATCAAATCGATCTGTTAATCGATTTAGGTGGACATACCGCTCAAAGTCGTTTATCGGTATTAGCTTATAAGGCAGCCCCTATACAGGCAACTTATATTGGTTATCCTATGACAACAGGATTATCAACAGTCGATTATCTTATTGCAGACAAAGAAGTGTGCCCAGAAAAATATAGCCACTTATACACTGAAAAAATAGCGTATTTACCCGGATCTATCTTCTGTTTTAGGCCCCATGATTTTGCACCGAAGATTGTGGAATTGCCCGCTCTTAAAAAGGGATATCTAACGTTTGGCTGCTATAATAATTTGCCGAAGTTAACGCCTGCTGTTGTCAGACTCTGGTCTCAATTATTAAAAGCACTCCCTACGGCAAAGCTTATTTTAAAGTCACGGCCTTTTGCCGATGACAGTACTGTGAAACGTTATCAACAATTATTTTTAGCAGAAGGGGTAGAGCTTGAGCGGATCGACTTTCGCGGACCTTCTGTTCACCCTGAAATGTTATCTCAATTAAATGAAATGGATATTGCGCTCGATCCCTTTCCTTTCGCCGGCGGCATCACTACTTGTGAAACCTTATGGCAAGGTGTTCCCTTGATCACTTTAGCCGGCACTCGTTTTTCACAGCGCATGGGTTTAAGTTTCTTAACGAATTTAGGGCTAACAGAATGGATCGCTTCAACACATCAAGACTATATTGCAATTGCCAAGCGGGCTAGCGAGCATTTAAATGAGCTCGCTTTATTGCGCCAGGCATTACGCGCTAAAATGGCTGCTTCTCTTTTATGTGACGGTAAACGCTTTGCAGCGCAGCTTGAGACGCTCTATCGTGAACTGTGGATTGATTGGTGTCAAACCCTCCAGCAGTAACCCCGGATTCATCTTTTATAAAGCAGCATCTATTTCTATAACAGGAGTTTCTTCTGTTTCGCCGCTCAAAGCGGGGCTTTGAGCTACCCCTATCGGAGAAGGCGATGGACTTACGCAAGGAGAGTAGGGAAATAGAGTATAAGATGAAGAAGAACAATAAAGAGAGCCTGGCGATATGTTTCCGCTTACTTCCTGCCTGCTGCGGTTTATCTCGGGGCTGTAAGGGGGCATCGGTCTTTTGTAGTATTGATAGACAGCCTCGCCTAATTGCAAAATAGCTCGTTTTGGTTCAGTTTTGATTTTGGGATGAACGATTGAGAAATAAATATTTCCCCAATCTATCAAGTCAAATGGCTTTTCCTGATGCTCGTGAATATAACAAAACATCACATACATAGACTGATAAATTTCCGTATGGGAATATTGCATTGCTAATTTAATATCCGTTCTTTTTTCAACTTCTCCCTTGCTAAGAAAGCTATCTAATACATGTTTGTCGTATGAAAAACCATATTTTATGGAAAAAACAATAGGAGGCTCATGGATTATATTTAATAAGAAATTATCTTTGTCTGAAAAGGCGTTATTAAAAAACGCTTCATTTTCCAATAAATCCGTTACGGCTTCTTTAAAAGAAGTATCCGAAAGCGGTTTATAAGATGAGACAATCTTTGTTCTGTGTTTTTTTGGGATTTTTTTTGAAAATCTCTTTTTATAAAGATCAATTTATCATGCCGCGTGATCTCATCAATAACCTCAATGTTGATGTTAAATCTTATTCTGGCAAGAGGGTTCTTTGATAAAGAGAGAATTTTCTCCAAGACATCGATCATCGCAGAATAATGCTTGTATTTGAGAATGTCTGGCTTAAGAATGTTGTGCGTATATTTTAAAGGGTGGTGTTTTTTGAGGAAATTAATATACTTATCAGAGGGGGTAGAGTATACTCTCTTTTTAAGAAAAGCTATTTCTTTCTTGTAAGAAATTACGCTGCTTAGAATGGAGTTTCCTGTTTCTGATAAGTCATATATATTGTGTTTGATATGTTCAGGACATAAAGTAAAATGCTCCTGAATCGTTAAGGTAATGTCAGTTTTTAATTTTTCGTATAATTCAGGTTCATCACTTTCTTCAATAAAGCTAAACACTATGAATGCAATCATGCAAATATAGTGGAAGAATGGGGTTTTTTTGATATTTTCTGTAGAATCTATAGGGTCATCTCTCAATCCAAGATTGTTCTCGATTTTCTCAATGAAAATGTTTAAAGAATCCAGGCACTCCATTTTAATGGCGATTGCATTAAAGTGTTTGTATCTTAATTCTTTTTCTTGCTGCTCATTTAATAATAATCTTTTTTCCAAACCAGCTGTTTTTTCTTTAATTTTACTGTTAAGTGAAGATTCTTCTTTGGCAGATTCAGCGCGGGAACCATAGGCCAGTAAGACACGGCTAATATTAGGGTTGTTGTGTTTTTTTTCGAGGGCATCACAAATTGATCGAAACAACATACAATACGACATGGAATGTATGAAGGGGTTAAGCAGAGATTTTTGGCGGTTTGTGCAATCTGGCGGCAAAGGGTTCGTGTGAAGGAAAGGGAGAGGAGGAGATAACCCGGTCGGGGCAGAAATTTTTCGATGCGTAAAAAAACCTGAGGAATGAAGGGTGCGCGGCTCACAGTGCAGGTCGGAGCCCAATATCGTTATATTTTCAATAGTATGGCTGCGATGAAATTCAAGTGAAGGAACCAAACCGGGAGGAGGGGCGACAGAATAGGTGGAAGGCCGCTCCTCCATCAGGGGTGTCTGTCTTGATTTCTTTTTTCCTTTATCATCTTTTATATTGGCTGTTTTTCCAAGCATATCCTCTCCTTTTGCACCCGCCATATCCACGGTTTATTTTTATAATAAACCAAACGGTCGGTAAGTTAAAAGAGGGTTAAGAAAAAGAATAGCACTTTTAAGATAAGCAATGTACAGAAAAACTCCTACCTGCTAACAGGCAGATTTGCAAAAAAATATTAACCAGGCGGCCATTTCATTTCACGTCCGCCTAACAAATGCGCGTGAATATGAAAAACACTTTGTCCCGCACCTTCATTGCAATTCATGACGACACGATAACCAGCTTCAGCAATCTTTAATTCAGCTGCCAATTGTTTAGCAACAAGATAGATTTTGCCAATTAATATGGCCTGATCGGGTTTTAAATCATTTAAAGTAGCAATATGTTCACGGGGTATAATAAGTTTATGCTGCGGCGCACGAGGTGCGATATCATCAAACGCCACGATAAAATCATCTTCATAACAGATAGCCGCAGGGATTTTTTGGCGGGCAATCTGGCAAAATAAACACTCCATATTATTTCTCCTTTTTGGCCACTTTTTTTACTCTTTTTCTATCGAAACAGGGGCCATTTTACGCTAAAATGCCTCCTGTTTATAGAGAGGGATTCATGATGAAGAGCGAGGCTGCTCCAAAGCCGGTTTTAAATATTGCTGCCTACCAATTTGTCGCTATCGATGAATTAGTTCCAAAGCGGGAAGCACTGCGAGAGAAATGTAATTTCTTACAGTTGAAAGGTTCTATTCTCTTAAGTGAAGAAGGGATCAATCTTTTTTTAGCAGGCTGCGAAGAAGCTATCCGTACGTTTCTTGATTATCTTTATCACAATCCTTTATTTAAATCTCTTAATTTACACAAGATGGCGGTCAAAGAAAGCTGGTCGCAATCACAGCCTTTTAGCCGCATGTTAGTCAAACTCAAAAAAGAGATCATTCCTTTAGGAAAGCCTGGGATCAAACCTCATGAACACACAGCACCTGTCATTTCGCCATTTGATTTAAAACGCTGGCTGGATGAAGGCAAAGATTTCACTCTGCTGGATACACGCAATGATTACGAAGTGCGTCTCGGGTCTTTTGAAAAAGCCCTAGTGCTGGATTTGCAGCATTTTCGCGATTTTCCTGAGGTTTGTCAGACACAATTGGCAGAAGATACAAAAGTAAAACCACTTGTGATGTTTTGTACAGGCGGGATCCGCTGTGAAAAAGCCTCGGTTGTTTTGGAACAGCAGGGATTTAAAGAAGTCTATCAATTGGAAGGCGGGATCTTGAATTATTTTGAACAATGCGGAGGCGTGCATTATCGCGGAGAATGTTTTGTCTTTGATAAACGGGTAGCCGTTGATCCTGCCTTGGCTGAAACAGCAACGGTACAATGTTATCGTTGTCAAAACCCGCTTTCGGTAGCACAACAGCATTCAGAGTGGTATGTGCCGAATGTTTCTTGTCCTTATTGCGCTATTAAACAGGATGCGGCGTAGTACACTGGAACATTATTTATTACAATATTTTTCTATACGCAGCGCGCTTACCTCTCCCCGCACCTAAAGGTGCGCCCTCTCCCGCTTGCGGGAGAGGGGATATAAGTGTGAAGTTGGCGGGTGCGAAATTGGCGGTTTTCCCCTCTCCCGCGTCAGTGGGAGAGAGCAAGCCGCGCAAGCGGCGCGGGAGAGGAGAGGGCGCGAGCGTAGCGAGCAGGAAGATTCCCACAGACTAACGTTCCAATGTAGTTAGTAGAACCTAGAGAAAAATTTTTAAGGATAACATATGAGAATAATGGAATTAATCAGTTTTATGATAACGCTGGCGGTTATCATGGCTTATCTTAATCACCGTTTTTTTCGCTTGCAAACGACTACTGCTATTACGTTGGGATCTTCCTTGTTTTCCTTGATCTTGATTGCAACGGGCCATCTTGGTTTTCACAGTCTTGAAAAAACCGTATCGAATTTGCTTCAGCAAATTGATTTTCATGATGTCTTGATGAACGGTATGTTAAGTTTTTTATTGTTCGCCGGTGGATTAACCGTTAATTTTCAAGATTTGAAATCCTGCAAATGGGAAGTAGGAATTTTAGCTATTCTCGGTACCATCACCTCTGCTTTTATGGTGGCTTTTGCGGCATTTTTCATTTCGCGTTGGCTTCATCATCCCATGCCTTTTGTTTATTGTCTTTTATTTGGAGCCTTGATTTCACCGACAGATCCTATCGCCGTTTTGGCATTGTTTAAAGAAATCAATGCGCCCCGTCAATTGCATGCAACAGTGGCGGGTGAATCTTTATTTAACGATGGTATTGGGATCGTTTTGTTTTTAACAGTTTATGCGGCGTTAACAACTGGATCAAAAGTCCATCTTACGACTATCAGCTTATTGTTTTTGCAGCAAGCCATTGGCGGTATTGTGTATGGAGCGTTGATTGGGCTTTTGGCTTATAAAGTTATTAAACCAATTACGGATTTGAAAGTCGTTATTCTGATTACGCTTGCCGTGACTACGGGAGGATATGCGCTGGCTCAACATCTCGGTATTTCAGGTCCTTTGGCGATGGTGGTTGCGGGGATCTTTCTCGGTAATCAGGGGCACACTTTCCATATGCCGAAAAAATCCCGGGAATATCTTGATAATTTTTGGGAAATGATCGATGAAATCCTGAATGCCGTCTTGTTTTTATTGATTGGCTTGGAATTACTATTGATCCCCTTAACCCAATTGCATTTCATTGCAGGGCTTTTGGCTATTCCAGTCGTATTGGCAGTCCGGTGGGTTATTGTCGCGATACCGATTACCTTGCTACGCTATAAACGTCGTTATCTTCCGCATACTATCAATATTTTGACATGGGGCGGCTTGCGGGGGGGGTTGGCTATTGCTCTGGCATTGGCGTTGCCTTCAGGCCCTTATCGCAGTGTGATTATTACCATGACTTATGCTGTAGTCGCTTTTGCCATTATTGTGCAGGGAGTTACAATAAGGCACTTGCTGCATTGGAGTGATAAAAAAGCAAAGCCAAGATAATCGGTAAATTTTTTACCAATTCTAAAGGCGGTCATGCTTAGCAATGAGCTGAACTCTTGTTATAATGGCCTGCCTCGTTGATTTTTCAGCGAATTTCGAACAATTGATCGGACAATAGGAGTCAAGCAATATGAATTTAGAGCGCGTCACAGCGGGCAAAGATGTTCCAGAAGCAGTAAACGTTATCATCGAGATCCCGAGTTCTGGCGATCCCGTCAAATACGAAGTCGATAAAGAAAGCGGCGCTATGTTCGTTGACCGATTCATGTCAACAGCAATGCGTTATCCGTGTAACTATGGCTATGTTCCTCAAACGTTGGCCGATGACGGCGATCCGGTTGATGTGCTGGTATTAAGTCCCTTTCAATTGATAACCGGTTCTGTGATCTCGGTGCGCCCTGTAGGCATGTTGGCCATGACCGATGAAAAAGGCGATGACAGTAAAATACTGGCTGTACCGGTCGATAGCATTTCTACTTACTATAGTTATATTAAATCTCCTGAAGATGTGCAGCCTATTATGTTAAATACCATCAAACATTTCTTTGAACATTATAAAGATTTGGAAAAAGGGAAATGGGTAAAGGTGAATGGCTGGGAAAATGTGGGTGCTGCGCACGAAGAAATTTTATCGAGTATCAAGCGTTACCAAGACAACAAGCAATAATTTAAGAGAGACAGCGAGTGGCAATAGATAAACATGATAGTGATGCGCTGGAAACTGCAGAGTGGTTAGCGGCATTAGATTCCGTGGTTGAAAATGCAGGCCATTCTCGCGCGCAATATTTGATTGAACAATTGGTAAAGCGCGCCCGCCTGCAAGGCGCTGATATTCCCTATGCAATGACATCAGCTTATAAAAACACTATTCTGCCAGAAAATGAAAAACCCTATCCCGGTAACCTCGATATTGAACGCCGCATTAACACGCTCATTTCCTGGAATGCATTGGCCATGGTAGTTCGTGCCGGGAAAAAAGCACCGGATTTAGGCGGACATATTGCTACTTTTGCCTCCGCCGCCACGTTGTATGATGTGGGTTTTAACCATTGTTTTCGAGCAGCTGATGAAGAGCATGGCGGTGATTTAATTTTTGTACAAGGGCATTCTTCTCCCGGTATTTATGCGCGAGAATTTTTGCACGGGCGTTTCACGGCGCTTCAATTGGAAAATTTTCGGCAAGAAATCGATAAAGACGGTTTGTCTTCTTATCCGCACCCCTGGTTAATGCCCGATTTCTGGCAGTTTCCGACCGTCTCGATGGGTTTAGGCGCGCTGCAAGGTATTTATCAAGCGCGGTTTCTAAAGTATTTACATCATCGCGGTATTGCCGATACCACCGATCGAAAAGTTTGGGTTTTTTGCGGTGACGGGGAAATGGACGAACCAGAATCGTTAGGCGCGATAAGCTTGGCTTCACGCGAACAATTAGATAATTTAATTTTTGTCGTGAATTGTAATTTGCAGCGTTTGGATGGCCCTGTCAGGGGGAATGGCAAGATCATTCAGGAATTGGAAGGCGTTTTCCATGGTGCCGGTTGGAATGTCTTAAAAGTCATTTGGGGAAATCGATGGGATCCTTTATTGGCGCGCGATAAAGAAGGCATTTTATTAAAACGGATGGAAGAAGTGGTTGACGGCGAATATCAAAACTATAAAGCCAACAGCGGCGCTTATGTGCGTGAACATTTCTTTGGAAAAAATGAAGTTTTAGCCAAGATGGCAGCTGACTTATCGGATGATGATATCTGGCATTTAAATCGCGGCGGACACGATCCGCAAAAAGTTTATACAGCTTATCAAACTGCCATGCAGCACAAAGGGCAGCCTACGGTTATTTTAGCCAAAACGGTTAAGGGTTATGGTTTAGGGGAAATAGCGGAAAGTTTGAATATTGCTCATAATGCGAAAAAAGTATCGCCCGAGGCTTTATTAACATTGCGTGACAAGTTTCATATTCCTATCAGTGATGAGCAAGCGCGCGATGCTGCCTTTTACAGGCCTCCTGAACATTCCGAAGAAATTCGTTATTTAAAAGAACGCCGGCAAGCGTTAGGCGGTGCGCTGCCGGCGCGCCGTTTAAAAGTAGCAGAAAAATTAACGGTACCGAAACTGGAAGCATTTGAAGCGGTGTTAAAAGGTACCACTGAAGATAAACACATTTCAACGACCATGGCTTTTGTTCGGATCTTGACAACACTTTTGAAAGACAAGCAGATAGGATCTCGGATTGTACCGATTGTACCCGATGAATCCCGCACGTTTGGGATGGAAGGCTTGTTTCGCCAAGTGGGGATTTATTCATCAATAGGGCAGCTTTACACGCCGGTTGATGCTAAACAATTGATGTATTATCGCGAAGCAACAGACGGGCAGATTTTAGAAGAAGGGATTAACGAAGCCGGATCATTTTGTTCCTGGATGGCTGCAGCCAGCGCCTATAGTATTCATAACCGTGTGATGATTCCTTTTTATATCTATTATTCCATGTTTGGTTTTCAGCGTACAGGCGATTTGGCGTGGGCAGCCGGTGATATGCGCGCAAGAGGCTTTTTATTAGGCGGAACAGCAGGCCGTACCACATTGGCCGGCGAAGGTTTGCAGCATCAAGACGGGCATAGTCATATTCTGGCAGCGACTATTCCCAATTGCAGAACCTATGATCCGACTTTTGCGTATGAATTAGCGGTCATCATTCAAGACGGCTTGTACCGTATGGTGGAAAAAGAAGAAGATGTCTTTTATTACATCACGGTAATGAATGAAAATTATGGGCATCCTGAAATGCCAAAAGGGGTTGAAGAAGGCATTATTAAAGGCTTATATCAATTCAACCAAGTTAAAGCCAAAAACAGCCAATTACATATCCAATTAATGGGATCAGGTACCATTCTTCGTGAAGTTATTCATGCAGCAGATGTATTGGCAAATGATTATGACGTGAATGTGACAGTATGGAGTGCGCCGAGCTTTAATGAGCTGGGACGTGATGCCAGAGCCGTTGAGCGGCATAATCGATTGCATCCTGCAGCCAAAGCCAAGGAAGCCTATGTGACAACGTGTTTGTCAACGCAAAAAGGGCCTGTGGTGGCTGCAACAGATTATATGCGCGCTTATGCTGAACAGGTCAGAACTCATGTGCCGGGGCGTTATTTCGTTTTAGGGACGGATGGTTTTGGACGTAGTGATACCCGAACAGCGCTTCGTCAATTCTTTGAAGTAGATTATCGCCATATTGTTCATGCAGCCCTTAAAACGTTAGCCGATGAAGGGGAAATAACGCTGGATATCGTGAAAAAGGCTGCAGAAAACTTAAAAATTGATGCGAAAAAACCTGATCCAACGACAGTGTAAAGGAATTAAGGAAGGAATGAGAGAATGAGTAATAAAACCACCGTAACTATTCCCGACATTGGCGGCGCTAACAATGTTGATGTGATCGAAGTCTTTGTAAAAGCAGGCGACACCATACAAAAAGAGGATTCGATTTTAACGCTTGAAAGTGACAAAGCTTCGATGGAAATCCCTTCTCCGATAAGCGGCGTGATAGAAAAGGTGCATGTGAAAGTAGGGGACAAAGTGTCTGAAGGGCATTTAATCCTGACCGTAGAGACGAGTGAAGCAGCAGAAAAACCGGCAAAACCCGCGTCAAGCGAGAAAGCACCGACAGCAGAAGCCCCTAAAGAAACGCTTAAGCCTGCTGCAGTACCGCCCAAAGCGCACGCAGAGGAAAAACCCTCTGGACAGAGTGATACGCTTTACGCAGGCCCTGCAGTCAGAAAACTGGCGCGTGAATTGGGCGTTGACTTAATGCAAGTGAGAGGCAGCGGACAGCGCGGGCGCATCATGACAGAAGATGTCACGCAATACGTTAAAAAAGCCTTAAGTCAAAAGCAAAGCGGCGGCGGCCTTGGATTTAACTTGCCTGCTTTAGCATCAGTTGATTTTTCAAAGTTTGGCGAAATTAAAACAGCACCCTTGAATCGCATTAAAAAATTAAGCGGTTCTTTCTTGCATCGCAATTGGTTGACAGTGCCTCATATAACGCAATTTGCCGATGCCGACATCACCGAGCTTGAAAATTTTCGTAAATCTCAAAAAGACAAAGCCGATGCACAAGGGATCAAATTAACGCCGATCGTATTTGTCATGAAAGCGGTTGTAGCTGCTTTAAAGGCATTTCCGCAATTTAATGCTTCATTAGATGAAACGGGTGAAAACCTGATTTTAAAACAGTATTACCATATTGGAGTTGCTGTAGATACGCCTAATGGGTTAATGGTGCCGGTGATCCGCGATGTAGACAAGAAAGGAATTTATGAATTGGCTGCTGAATTGGGTGACATCAGCAAAAAAGCCCGTGAAAAAGGGCTAACACCTCTTGATATGCAAGGCGGTTGTTTTAGCATTTCAAGTTTGGGGGGGATTGGCGGTACGGCATTTACACCGATCGTCAATTTACCGGAAGTCGCCATTTTAGGGTTATCCAAATCATCGATGAAACCTGTGTATCACAATGGCGATTTTACAGCGCGTTTAATATTGCCCTTATCGTTATCCTACGATCACCGTGTGATTGACGGCGCTGATGGAGCCCGCTTTGTCACCTATCTGGCTGATGGTTTAGCGGATTTGCGCTTAGCATTATTATAATTTTATACAGTATTTCCCTTCTCCCGCGTGCGCGAGAGAGAATTTAAGAGGGAATTTCCGGGCTTTCCCCTCTCCCACGTGTGGGAGAGGGGAAGCCGCGTAAGCGGCGCGGGAGAGGGCGCAGCCGCAGGCGAGTAGGAATATTTACAAAAATTAGCTTTACAGTGTACTAACTATATGAGGTTTATGTTATGAGTATGCCCAACACAATCACCACCGAAGTGCTCGTTTTAGGCAGTGGGCCTGGTGGTTATACCGCCGCTTTTCGTGCAGCCGATTTAGGCAAAAAAGTGGTTTTAGTGGAGTCTGATAATATCGGCGGTGTTTGTTTAAACGTAGGCTGTATTCCTTCCAAAGCATTATTACATGTTGCGAAAGTGTTGGACGAGGTGGAATCTGTCTCGGCACACGGTGTGGAATTTGGCAAACCAACACTGAATATTGACAAGATCCGTTCCTGGAAAGACAGTGTGGTCTCCCGTTTAACAGGGGGCTTAAGCGCCTTGGCAAAGCAGCGTCAAGTTGAATTTGTGCAAGGTGTAGGGCAATTTATTTCATCGCATCAAGTCGAAGTCACTGGAAAAAAGGGTGAGAAGACACTCATCCAATTTCAGAATGCCATCATTGCAGCCGGTTCACGGCCTGTAAAATTGCCTTTTATTCCTGATGATCCGCGCATTATCGATTCTACCGGCGCTTTGGAATTGAAACAGGTAGAAGGGGAACTCTTGGTCATTGGCGGGGGGATCATCGGTTTGGAAATGGCAACGGTTTATCATGCCTTAGGTGCTGCTATTCACGTTGTTGAATTTATGGATCAACTCATGCCAGGGGCCGACAAAGACATTGTCAAACCTTTACACAAACGTCTGGAGGCTCGTTATAAAACCATTATGCTAAAAACCAAAGTGACTAAAGTAGAAGCTAAACAAGACGGACTGTGGGTAACTTTTGAAGGCGAGAATGCGCCAGATAAAGCGCTGCGTTATGATCAAATTTTGGTTGCTGTAGGGCGTACCCCCAATGGTAAATTAATCGGTGCTGAAAAAGCCGGCGTTGAAGTCGATGATCGCGGATTCATTGCCGTTGATAATCAGCAGCGCACGAATGTGCCGCACATTTTTGCGATTGGTGATATTGTTGGCCAACCAATGCTCGCGCATAAAGCCGTTCCTGAAGGGCGGGTGGCTGCGGAAGTGATCGCAGGCTTGAAACATTATTTTGATCCTCGTGTGATCCCATCGGTTGCCTATACTGATCCGGAAATTGCCTGGACGGGGCCAACCGAAGCGCAATTAAAACAACAAGGCATTGATTATGACAAAGGTGTTTTCCCCTGGATGGCAAGCGGCCGCTCTTTAAGTATGGGCCGTGATGAAGGTATGACAAAAGTCTTGTTTGACAAAGCCACTCATCAAGTGATCGGTGCCGGCATTGTCGGAACTAACGCCGGTGAATTGATCTCTGAAGTAAGTCTTGCCATCGAAATGGGCTGTAATGCAGAAGATTTGAGTTTAACGATTCATCCGCATCCAACGTTGTCTGAAAGTGTAGCGATGGCAACCGAAGTGTTTGAAGGCACGATCACCGATTTATATATACCCAAAAAGAAAAAAAGTGCTTGATGTCTTTTTCTTTTTGAAAAGGAGCCCCTATGCCATTTTTAGACATTAACGGCCGCCGATTGCATTATATTGACAAGGGAAAAGGCTATCCCATTTTATTCGGCCATAGTTTTTTATGGGACTCTGCCATGTGGGCGCCTCAGATAGAGGCGCTGTCAGCGCATTATCGGTGTTTAGCCGTGGATTTATGGGATCACGGCCAATCTGATCACGTAGGCGTTGAACATTATACCCTCAAGCAATTAGCCGCAGATTACTGGCATTTTATGCAAGCCTTAGGGCTGGATGAATTTGCGATAGTCGGTTTATCGGTCGGGGGGATGTGGGGGACACAGCTAACACTTGATCATCCTGATGCAGTCAGCGCATTAGTCATTATGGATACTTATGTGGGTGTTGAACCCAAAGTCACCAAAGAAAAATATTTTGGTATGCTGGATATGATGAGGGAATCAAAATGTATTCCTGCTCCATTGGCTGACGCAATAGCACCTCTATTTTTTTCACCTAAAACGGCTGTTAACAATCCTCAGATGTTACAAGACTTAAAAGCACGTTTAATGGCAATAAAATCTGAAAATATTCCCGGTATTGTGACTTTGGGCAAGATGATTTTTACACGCGAATGTTTATTAGACCATTTAGCTAAAATTCAGCAAAATACCCTTGTTGTTTGTGGAGCGGATGATATTCCAAGGCCTCCCCGGGAAGCAGAAGAAATGGCAAAACGCCTATCTCATGCCAAGGTAGTTATTATCGAAGATGCTGGTCATATTGCCAATCTGGAACAACCAGAAAAAGCGACTGCTTTATTGCAGGGTTTTCTAGAAGAACATATAGTAAATGATGTAGCTAGTTCTTTTTGTTTTTGTCCTTAATTATGAAAGACTCGTTGGAAAGGCTTGTTGTGATTGTTAAAGCACCCTCTTTTCTCTTCTTTAAAGCAGTGGAAAAGAAAAATTCTACGGCGCATTAAACGAATAGAATAAATCGCCACCAGAGCCCAGAGTGCTATTGGTCGCTTGTACCGACCAGCCATGGCCGAGATTATACCGAACTTTAAAGACATTCACTTGCGAAATGAGCGCAAGACTGTAACTCACATATAAATTGGGTGATAAAGATTTTCCTAACGAAACCCCTGTGCTGCTGGTTGCAGTCTGGTACTTTGATCGTAATCGCTCACTTGTCCAAAAGACAATTCGTCTAAGCCAAAAGCCTTTTGCACGGATTCTGTCAAACTGTCAGTAGAAGCATTACCGGTTTTTAGAGCAGCCAGCGCTTGAACCAGGATGACACTGTCGGCGGCGCCGACCTGATTCATGGGTTTATCCAACAGAATGTAAGATAATATATCAGGTTGGCTTAATCCGCTGGGATCAGAGAACAAAGTGATATCAGGATCATCAGCATTGCCTTTCACTGAAACACCTACCTTAAGTGCATTATCTTGAGAATAATTACTTTGGGTCAAGGTTGTTATCGATTTGGATGCTTGAATATTTAAATTAGGATTGCTGACATCACCGCCTGTAAATAATAATTGCCCTTCACTTACTTTGAGTTTTTTGCCAAATAAAGTTAATTGGCCGTCATGGATTTGTAAACCTCCCTTTGCCGTGGTATCCGTTTTGGGCGAGCTTGAGAGTGTTAAATCACCTGTTAATCTTCCTATCAAACCGACTATATCAACAGTCACGTTATCACCGATTAACACTTGAATAGTGGCATAGAGTTCGGGCAGATTTTGAGTAGTAGTTTGTGTTTCTTCGATGATCACGGTTTCGGCAGGCATGCTAATGGCTGAAGTAAAATTAATAGGATGAATATTAGCAGCGGGTACAGAGATTATTCCATTGATATCAAGCCGTTCTCCCATTTGTTTGAAGGTCAGATCAGGGCTGATAGACGCTTCGTATTGGCGATTATGGATGATTTCAAAAAGGGTGCCCTGAATGCTCATTTCGGTTGATAATGGGCTGCTGTTAAGATCAGTTTTTCCTGCTAATTGCAGACTGCCTTTACCCGATCGCGCTTCTCCTTGCCATGCCAGCATCCCCTTTTCTACAAAATGAGCTTGCAAGGTGACAGGCTTTAAAGTAATCCCTAAAGGTACTACGAAGACAGTGCCATTGCTCAATGAAACAGTTCCTGTTAGAGCAGGCTGTGATAAAAGATTTTTCACAACGAGATCGCTTTCTAATACCCCGTTGATATTGGTTAAATTCGGCAATGAAAATAGATTGCCATTTTCTAAACGTAAATTACTGAATTGTACTTTGCTTTTAATATCCGGTGTTTCTTTCAAGCCTGTAATCGTGCCTGTGGATTGTAACTTACCTTGTATGCCTGTCATCAATTGTGATACTTGAGGAATAGTCAGAACCCAATCAGCTTTCCATGTTTCATCCAGAGCGGCATTAATCTGTAAGCGGGCATTACCCGTTTGTATCTCACTTTGCAATCTTGCTGTTGTTTGATTGGCTTCATAATCCAGATTGCCTGTTAAAGGAAAAGCATGATATAAACCTTTTATTTTCAGGTGTATTTTCTTTAATTCGGCTAACTCTCCGGTCCCTGTTAAAACAACTTGAGATTTTGAAATTTCATCACCGCTTAACAAACCGGTTAATTGGAAATTATAATCAGAAAACTGCCCGTTTACCTGTAATTCTCCCGTGTTAAGCTGGTAATGAGGCTTAAAAAGAGGATAATTTACCGTTATATTAGCAACTGTTAAATGAATAGGTACAGAAGCGACTGCCGTATTGAGCGATACTAAGGTCTTGAGATCCCAATTCCATATTATTGAATCTGCGTTAACTTCTATTTCATAATCGGGGTTGGTATAATGTACTCCTTTTAATTGCAGCGAGTCTATTAAGCGTCCGTTAACACTTTCTACTGACAGTTGACCGGGAATACAGTATTTTATAATTTCAATGACAGTATAAGCGCCTCTTTCTGTGCTGACAAAATAGAGCAATACCAGGCAAATAGCTGCGATTAAGCTAAAGACAACGGTAAAGAATAGGCGCAGTCCTTTCATAAGTCTGCCCCCATCGTAAATTGTACTCGGTAGCCTTTTTCATGGGGATCATATGCATGGGCTAGTGTTAATTCCAAGGGTCCAAGGGGGGAGGCATACATTACACCCCCGCCAGTTCCTGTTTTTAATTGGCTTAACTGTTTGTCGCTTTCATCAAAAGCATTACCCGTATCTACGAAACCGACCAGATACCATTCATGATAGATACGACGTTGTAATTCAGCGCTGCCCAGAATTAAAAATTTACCGGGTCCCAGCGATCGATAGCTATATCCCCGAATGCTTTGCGAGCCGCCTGCAAAAAAGCGTTGAGAGAGGGGAAGCAAACTTAAATCAGAGGTACGTGTATATCCATATTCACCTCGTAATATAAAGCGATTGTCTTCAAAGAAGGTGCGAATGAATTTATCTTGCACATCAAATTGAAAAAAACTGATTGAAGAAGCCAATTGTTGAATAGACCCCTTGGTGATAAAACTCAATCTGTTGCCATTGGTAGCGAAAATAGTATTATCTGCATCAATACGGGACAAGCTGAAAGAGGGCAGCAAGAGATGTGTGCTTTCTTCAGGTTCATCTTCTAAATGAAATTTTTCAACTTGATAGGCGAGATTAATGTTGCGTTGCCACGTATCAGTATTAAATTGATAGCCGCTGCTGACATTCGCAGTACGGCTTTGCCCATTAATATCTTCCGTTTGCAAGCCTGCGCCTAAGGTGTATTGTTGTTTTAAGGGATCAGCGCCTGGAATATAATAGGTGCCTTGCAAATTATTTTGTACTAGTGATCCTTCCAGCAAAGCACTGAAGTGTTGTCCTGTTGGTGTGATATTGTTCCAGTCCCAACCCAATGTGCCGCGAATGCCTGTATCTGTTCCATAGCCTCCACCCACATGATAAGCCTGAGAATCTTTGGGAATAAGCGTGATATCAACAGGCACCTGTTTGTTTTTAGCTTCATCCGATTTAGGCGTCACTGAAACGGATTTAAAATAACCGCTATCATTTAAATTTGATTGCGCTTTTAAAACCGATTGTGCTGAATAGGGATCCCCTTTTGCATACGGTAAAAATCGCGCTAAAAACTCCGGATCAAAATAAGGGCTGTCAAAAATAGTTTTCCCAAAATAAAAGCGTTGGCCCGTATCAAAATACAAGATGATTCGCGCTTCATAGCGAATCAAATCAATCGAAAGTTCTTTTTGGGTGATCTGTGCTGTAATATATCCTTCATCTTGTGCAAGTTTAAAGAAGCGGCTTTTGATATTATCATAGGCTTCAACATTTAAAGGATCACCTTTATGCAAGGGAAGTTCACGTTGAAAAGCAATGAATGCAGCATCGCTTGCACCCGCACCGCTAACGCGAATATCCATTTGACGAATGTACAAAACAGGTCCTGGAGTAATGTAAAATGTCGCATGCCACTGGCCGTTTTGTTTTTTCATTCGGCTTTGTACATGGGCTTTGAAATAACCAAAAGGTTTGATAGCATCCTGGATAGTGGTATTGGCTTGTTCGTAGATAAGCATTAATTCCGTAGCGCTTGGATCAGTGCCCGCGTGTTGGATTTCTGCATCAAGCCGCGTCTTGGCATTATTTAAAGCATTACCCTTTAAGCCGCTTATTTGATAGGTGAAAGTGGTTTTTGCAAAAGAAACTTGACAGCACAGTCCCATGAGAAGCCATAAAAGTAAAAACCATTTTTTTGTCAGCAGGTTTTGGGTAAATCGCATTTTTTAAGTTTAACATACTCTTACCCTTCGTGTTTTGGTTTTAGGCTTTGTTGGCGGCAGCCTCTCGCAAAAGTCCTGTATTATTTATACACTCCTTTTGCTCCAGGCTTTGCCGCCTCGCCTAAAATTAAGACACTTTGGGTATATACCAGGAGAAAAGAGTTAATGAAAAAAAGCCGTTTTATTGTTTTACTGACAGCGTTTTGTTTTTCCTGGATCACGCTTCCGGTGTATGCCTGGAATCTCAGCGGACATGCGGTGGTAGCTCAAATTGCCTATGATAATTTGACCTCTACTGCGAAGGCACATCTTGCAAAAGATTTGGGGGTTGCCAATACTTCAGCAGCTTTATCGCAGGCTCTGCAACGAGCCGCTGTGTGGCCTGATCGAATCAAAGAGCAAAATGTCACTGCTTTTAATAATTGGCACTGGATTGATTTGCCGTATGACATACACCAATCTTCCTCTTATCAGGCTAAAGGGCTTCAAAATTTACCCAGTCCCAATGTCGTATGGGCGATTGAACAAGCCCAACATGTCCTCATTTCTCCTACTGCTTCCCGAGAATTACGCCACTTATTTTTGCGTTTTTTAATCCATTTTACCGGCGATATTCATCAACCTCTGCATTGTATTTCCTATTTTTCAGCTAACACACCGCAAGGTGATGGTGGAGGGAATTTGTTTCCTATCCAGGATAAAAAGGCTGCTAATTTACATGCCCTGTGGGACAATGGGGTTGGGGGATTGACTCCTATTTCAGGGACATTCAAAGAAGAACAGTTTGTGCGAAGCAAAGCGGGCAAGCTTCAAAAGGAATATCCTCTTTCCTCCTTTAAACAAGCATTGAAAGAAACGGATCCCGGCCAATGGGCTGAAGAAAGCTATCAATTGGCCATAAAACAGGTTTACACCACTTCGCCAGGGAAAACACCGGCTCCTAGATATTACCAGGAAGGCCGGGCCTTGGCCGATAGACAATTAACCCTGGCGGGATATCGATTGGCTGTCTTGTTGAACCGCTTATATGGCTAACTTTTTGTTTTTAATTGATTTTTAAATTTAATGCGTTTTTGCATTGTTTTTTTATTAAGATTTGGTAAAATATTGACCTGTCGATGACCCTTTCAAGGGTTTTCCCTTAATAAAGAGGTATTTTAAGATGGGTTTTGATCCAGTTAACTTTACGTGGGATTATTCAGATGATCGTGAGTATGGCAGCTTGCAAAAAGAATCACGGCGTTTATCACGTCAAAATACGATTTTATTAAAAACAGTCGAAGAATTAAATAGCAAAATGGAAAAATTAAGCCTGGTAACTACAGCGATGTGGCAATTGCTTAATCAAAAAGTAGGGTTGGATGAAACCGATTTAATTCAGCAAATGACCGCCTTACAAGGCAAACAACATGATGCTACCCATTGTCCTCAGTGTGAAATGACGCTTTCTTCCCGCGCTCGAAACCGTGGTCAGTGTGTTTTTTGTGGCGAACACCTACACAAAAAGAAAAAAGTAAAATCTCAAAATTAACCAAAGCCTCGTCATCCCGGAAACGCGGTAGGCGTTGTCCGGGATCCATTCTTAATAAAAGAAAAAGCATGGATCCCGGACAATTCCTTCGGCTTCGCCTACGGAATTTCCGGGATGAGAATGTGTCGCGGTGTCGCTTGTGGGGTGGCGGCTTTGCAGAAAGTTCGCCTCTTTTTAGTCTTCTTTTTTAGTGTCATTGTTTTCTTCATTTTCTTCTTCTTGGCAGATCCGCAAATGATTAGCTTTCGCGAAATCCAAAATCGATTGATATAACTCTGGATTAGACTCTTTTAAGGCTGGATCTAGGGCTACGCATTTATTGCCTTGCCGTGTAGAAGGCTGCAAGAGAGGGGAATAATATAAACGGTGATTACGCACTGTCGATAAGGAACCGCTGACGCGTTCTGCCCAATCGCTGGGACGAAACGTCTGCCCGCTTTCGGTGACGCCTTCGATGATGATTTTGCAAGAATTACGCTTATCGTTATTTGTCATGATTTACCTATTGCACAGCTTATAGCAAGGGCGCTAGAATGTTGATTATACCATACCACGGAAACGAACGTGAACGAAGAACACCCTCAACCTGTCCAGATGCGCAGAGGTATTTATCTCTTGCCAAATCTGTTTACCACCGCCGCTTTATTTGCCGGTTTTTATGCCATTGTTCACAGTATGCGAGGGCAGTTTATTTCAGCGCCTATTGCCATTTTCGTTGCGATGTTACTCGATTTTTTAGACGGCCGTGTGGCAAGGCTCACACATACCCAAACCGCTTTTGGAGCAGAATACGACAGCTTATCGGACTTGGTTGCCTTCGGTTTGGCACCCAGCCTCGTGATTTACACATGGTCTTTAGTCAGTTTAGGTAAACTCGGCTGGTTAGTTGCTTTTATCTATGCAGCGGCTACTGCATTGCGGCTTGCCCGGTTTAACAGCCGTATGCAAAACCAGGATAAAACCTTTTTTTATGGACTGCCTTCTCCCCCAGGAGCCGCAGTGATCGCCGCTTTTGTCTGGGTTTGTAATGATCTCGGCTGGTCGAATACTTTCATCGATTTGATGGCGCTGTTTTTAACGCTGGTGATAGCGTTATTAATGGTCTCCAATATCCGCTATCGCAGCTTAAAAGACTTCGATTTGAAAGGTAAGGTGCCTTTTGTGGCCTTATTAATAACAGTCTGTATTTTTGTGTTGGTTGCTATCGATCCGCCAGAGGTTTTATTTATAGTCTTTTTTCTCTATGCTTTATCAGGTCCTGCTCATTGGTTTTGGTCAAAAAATGGTCAAATCCGCCTTAAACGCCTTTGGAAATCCCATTGACGAAATGAGTTCCTCAACTATCCTTAAAGAATATTATAGAACTTCATAACTGTTGATGATGCTCATTTCAATGGCATAGCACAGGAGGAAGGTATAAGGATGAAACTCTCTTTTGTAGTTGCTCTACTAGTCTTTGGTATACCAACGGTTTATGCCGCTTCTATTGTACAAACCCAAACTGTTCAAGAAAGCACTGTGGGGGCTACAACAACCCTTCAGCAAGGGGCGGATTTCGATTTATCTTCCGTGATCCCGCCAAGTCAATTGTTTTCAGATTATCGTGCAAAATCAAGTTCCAGCAATTTATCCGCACCGCCGCGAAAAAAGGTATGGTCTGCTTTATCTCCTGTTAAAGCGTTTGCCCACTTGGATGAGGTGGAACAGTCTCTGCTGGAACGAAATAAAATGGATTTGCAATCTTTATCTGAAAGTGAGCAAGTAGAATTGCGATTAGTCCTGGATAATGAGCACTCTGGTGTGCGCCGTAATGATGTGGGCTTATTGAAGCGAATTGGCGCAGCCGGGTTACGGTTAGCTTATCATTACTAAGAGCTTCTTCAACATTCTGTTACATTCACTGCCAATCCGCCTGCAGCCGTTTCTTTATAAATGCTCATCATATCGTGTCCGGTTTGTTTCATCGTAGCCAGGACTTCATCAAAAGACACTTTGTGTTGACCATCTCCTATCAAAGCCAGCCGTGCCGCGTTAACCGATTTCACAGCCCCCATCGCATTTCGTTCAATACAGGGGATTTGCACAAGTCCTTTGACAGGATCACACGTCATACCTAAATGGTGTTCCATCGCAATTTCAGCGGCATTTTCGATTTGTTCAATGCTGCCGCCTAAGGCTGCGCACAACCCGGCAGCAGCCATACAACTCGCTGATCCCACTTCCCCCTGACAGCCGACTTCTGCCCCTGAAATAGAAGCGCCTTTTTTACAAAGAATACCGAATGCGCCTGCGGTGGTTAAAAAAGTTAAAATGCCTTTTTCATCAGCGCCTTCATAGAAATTATAATAATATTGTAAAACAGCAGGAATGATACCGGCAGCGCCGTTAGTGGGTGCTGTGACAATACGCCCGCCGGCGGCATTTTCTTCATTCACCGCCAAAGCATATAAATTTAAATATCCCATCACATCGGCCTTTTCCAGCGTGGAATGAGAAACCGTTGCAGTTTTTAATTTACGATAGAGTTCCGGTGCGCGGCGCTTGACATTGAGTCCGCCGGGTAAAATACCTTCGTGCTGGCAGCCATTATCAATACATTGCACCATGATGTGATATAAATTTAATAAGCCTTTGCGTATTTCATCATCCTCTCGAAGAGAACATTCATTTGCCCACATCAATTCGTGCATCGTCAATTTATGCTTGCGGCAAAGATCTAACAATTGTTTGGCTGTGTCAAAAGGATAGGGCGGTGATTTCATGGCGCTGGTACTGTGACCAAATGTTTCATCGGTAACGATAAACCCGCCGCCAATGGAATAATAAATTTGTGATAAAAGCAATTGATTATTTTTATCATAAGCGTTAAATCGTAACCCATTAGTGTGTTTGGGTAATAGCGTTTTTCGATGAAAAACCAAATCGCTATCGTAATCAAAGGCAATGATATGTCCCTTGGATAATGTTAATTGTTTTGTTTCAATGATCTGCTGTAAGCGGTTTTTGGCATCTAGCGGATCGATTTGCTCAGGCACTTGGCCTGTCAGCCCATTTAACACCGCTTTGTCGCTGCCATGACCTTTGCCCGTTAGAGAAAGTGATCCAAACAATTCGATTTGTATGCGAACGGTTTTTTCAATAAGGTGATTCTCTCGAAGTTCATCACTAAATGTTTTGGCTGCGCGCATAGGGCCTACGGTATGAGAGCTGGAAGGCCCTATCCCAATCGAAAAAAGCTCAAATAAACTGATGTGCATTTTGCTTAGCCTCGCCCTGCTTTCTCTATTAATCACAGTATAACTTAAGCCTGGCGATCTAATCGGCCAATATTTAAACCTATACTGTGTTTTTTTCAGCAAATCGGGCAAAATAAGAAAGTGTTAACAGGGAATAGTCAAAACAAACAAAATAGGAGCCCCCATGAAAGTCTTATCCCGTCTGCTCATCGCCTCTCTCTCAGCCATTGTGTGTCAAGCAGTCTATGCTGAGACCCTGCCCACACCTCCTTTGAAAACCCAGAATGATAAATTAAGTTATACCATTGGGTACGATTTGGGCCAGGACTTCAAAGACCGCGGTATGACGTTAAACGGAGATATTCTGCGTCAAGGTCTTCTGGATGCGCTGCAGGGTAATCAACGGGCTTTAAGCGAAGAAGAGATGCAAAAAACACTGGCTGCTTTTCAAAAAGCCATGCTGGATAAACGGGATCAAGCCTTAAAAGCAGCGAGTACAACAAACAAAAAAGCGGGTAGTGATTTTCTGGCACAAAATAAAAGTAAGCCGGGTGTTCAAACCTTACCAGATGGCGTTCAGTATAAAATAGTTAAAACCGGCCCAGGGGCTAAACCCAAAGCCAGTGATATGGTAACAGTAGAATATGAAGGCCGTTTGATAAACGGCGAAATATTTGATAAATCTACAAAGCTTGTAACATTCAATGTTTCAGAAGTCATTCCCGGCTGGACAGAAGTTTTGCAATTAATGCCAGTAGGTTCAACGTGGGAAGTCTATATTCCCCCTGAACAAGCTTATGGCGAAAACGGCATTCCTCATGGTCCCATAGGGCCTAATCAAACACTCGTATTTACTATTAAATTGCACGATATTGCAAAACCGATGGTTGATCAGAAAACAGCATCTTAAATGCGGTTTGGCAAATATACTCAACCAGGGTCAAACTCCAAAATGCCTTTGTTATTTTTGTTGGGTATTTCATCAGGGTTGCCGCTTGCTTTAACGGCCAGTACTTTACAAGCCTGGTATACTGTTGCTGGTGTCAGCACGCTGGGTATTGGTTTTTTAAGCATAGTCGGCCAACCTTATGTTTTTAAATTTTTGTGGGCACCATTCTTAGATCGATTTCAATTACCGCTCTTAGGGCGCCGCCGCGGGTGGATAGCCTTTTTTCAAGTGATGATTGCCGTTATGCTTATCCTCATCGGAGGCTTTCATCCTGAAAAAAACCCTATTTTAATTGCCGTGTTTGCTTTTTTTATTGCTTTTTTATCAGCATCCCAAGATGTTGACATCGATGCTTATCGTGCTGAAGTTTTAGAAAGCCAGGAACGCGGTGTGGGCAATGCCTTTTTTGTGACAGGTTATCGTATCGGATTGTTATTAGCGGGCAGTTTGGCATTAATAATAGCGGCAAACATGGGTTGGCAGACAGCTTATCTTATCATGGGATTGATCATGCTTGGCAGTGTATTCACCACGATTGCAAGCCGTGAACCTCTTTTAAAGGAAGCTCCGCCTAAGCGTTTAAGTGATGCGATTATCGAACCTTTTAGAGAATTTATCTTACGCGACAACGCTATGCTTTTATTGTGTTTTATTGTTTTATATAAATTAAGCGATGCTTTTTCTCTGTCTTTATCAACCACTTTTTTATTGCGAGGCATGGGGTTTTCGCTGGTAGAATTGGGCGTTGTGATGAAAACTGTCAGCATTGGCTTTACCATTATAGGTGCCTTTATCGGTGGTTTTACTCAAGCTCGTTTAGGGTTATTTAAATCGATGATGCTCTTTGGTTTGTTGCAAGGAATTTCAAGTCTGGGGTTTATGCTATTGTCGATGATAGGCAATGACTTAGGCACGATGATAGCAGTAGTCGGTTTTGAATATGCCTGCAGCGCTATGGGAACCACGGTTTTCTTAGGCTTTTTAATGGGATTATGTCATCAGCAATATACAGCGACACAGTTTGCTTTGTTGTCAGCAATTGCCTCGGTAGGACGTGTTTTTGTAGGGCCCATTGCGGCCATCATGGTTGATCAGTGGGGATGGACATTTTTTTATTTTCTGGCTTTTATAATTGCGCTGCCCTCATTATTAGTGTTGTGGTTTTTGCGAAGAGATAGTGTTTTTAACTAAAGATTATGGCTTAGAGTTGCTGGCGGGGAATATGTAATTGTTCCATAATAGCTGCGGCAATTTCCTCAATCGATTTTGTCGTTGTATTAATAAACGGTATTTTTTCACGATGAAACAGATCTTCAATGCTTTTTATTTCATGCCGGCATTGAGCAAGGCTCGCGTAAGAGCTGTCGGGCATGCGCTCTTGCCGAATGGCAGCGAGCTGCGTAGGTTCAATGGTCAACCCAAATAATTTTTGCCGAGACTCTCGCAATGCGCCAGGCAGCGTAAAATGGGTTTTGCCATCATCTTCGGTAAATGGATAATTCGCAACCCTCAAGCCAAATTGCAACGCCATGTAAAGAGATGTTGGGGTTTTACCGCAGCGGGAAACCCCAATTAAGATAATCTCCGCATGAGGATATTTTTTGAGGGCTGCTCCATCATCGCATTCCAAGGCATAATTAACCGCATCAATCCGTACTTTATATTTTTCGAGATTCACCAAACCATGAAAACGCCCGACAGAGTGATTGGGTGTTTGGCGAAGTTCTGCAGAAAGTTTTGTGAGAAAAGACTTAAAGAAATCCAATACCAGCGCCTGGCTTTGGGCTAAGATGGCTTGTACTGCAGGTTGAACTGCAGTTGAAAAGACAATCGGGGGGTGAGAGTCTTCTTCACTCGTCTGATTAATCCGAGAGACGGCCTCCCATGCCTTGGCTTCTGAATCGACAAAGGGCAAGGTATGTTGCTCAAAATCTACCCCTTCAAACTGTGTCAAGAGGCTGCGCCCTAGTGTTTCAGCGGTGATCCCGGTACCATCGGAGACGAAAAAAACACTTCGTTTCATGGATAATATGACCTAAGTTATTATTGATAGTATACTCAAATCGCGAAGAATACCAAAGAGGCTTCTATGACAGACACCATTTTATGGTTTAACCAGATTGGACTAAACGACATTGCTGTCGTTGGCGGTAAAAATGCTTCTCTGGGCGAGATGATCACGCAATTACATCAAGCCGGTGTGACAGTACCTAATGGCTTTGCGACAAGGGCTGAGAGTTTTAGACATTTTTTACAAGAAGCGGGTTTGACAGATAAGATAAACCGTATGTTATCCATCCTTGATGTGGAGAATGTAAAACACTTGAGCGAAACAGGCTCCGAAATCCGGAAGGCAATCTTGAAAGCCGATTTGCCCCTCAATTTGGAAGCAGCAATACGTGAAGCCTATGTTATTTTATCTCAGCATAATAATGCAGACTTCAGCGTAGCAGTGAGATCATCTGCCACTGCCGAAGACTTGCCTCAAGCGTCTTTTGCAGGCCAGCAAGAAACTTATTTAAATGTATGCGGCATTGACAATGTTTTACAGGCAGTTAAGCAGGTTTTTGCTTCTTTATTTAATGACAGGGCGATTGCTTATCGAGTACATCATGGTTTTCATCACCATGATGTGGCTATTTCAGCGGGTATTCAGCGTATGGTGCGAAGTGACCGCGCTTCAAGCGGCGTTATGTTTACCTTGGATACGGAATCCGGGTTTGATAAAGTCGTGTTTATTACCGGCGCTTATGGTTTGGGTGAAATGGTCGTGCAAGGCGCTGTTAATCCGGATGAATTTTATGTTTACAAACCTAATGTCCTTGCCGATAAGCCTGCTATCCTGCGCAGAAACCTGGGCAGTAAACAGCAAAAAATGATCTATGCAGAAGATGAGGGAGCAGCAGTTCGTATTGTAGATGTGCTGGCTGAAGATAGCCAACGGTTCTGTATTAATGATCGCGATATCAGTGAATTAGCCAAACAAGCGCTCATCATCGAAAAACATTATCAACGGCCTATGGATATTGAGTGGGCAAAAGACGGCATCGATGGTCAACTCTATATCGTACAAGCGCGTCCTGAAACGGTGAAATCCCAAGTTAAGCAGCGCAATGTTATCGAGCGTTTTCGATTGAATAAAAAAAGCGATCATCCTCTTAAAGCTTCTGGCCGCAGCATTGGCCAGCGTATTGGCCAAGGCAAGGCCTGTATTATGAAATCACTGGCCGATATGGATGAATTGAGTGCGGGAGATGTGTTAGTTGCCGATATGACCGATCCGGATTGGGAACCTGTGATGAAGCGCGCTTCTGCCATTGTGACTAACCGCGGCGGCCGTACTTGTCATGCAGCCATCATTGCTCGTGAATTGGGTATTCCTGCTGTTGTCGGGTGTCAAGATGCTACCGAGACGATTCAAAGCGGCGAGAAGATTACCGTTTCTTGTGCAGAAGGCGATGAAGGCTTTGTTTATGAAGGGCTCATTCCGTTCGAAATTGAAACCATCAATATCGATAAAATGCCTTCATTACCGTTAAAGATCATGATGAATGTCGGTAATCCGGAACGTGCTTTTGATTTTCAACAATTACCGAATGAGGGAGTAGGGTTGGCCCGTTTGGAATTTTTAATCAGTCAAATGATTGGGATCCATCCGCGGGCTTTATTACATTTTGATACACTCGATCACGCTTTACAGAAAACTATTCAAGCCAAAACAGCGTGTTATGCATCGCCTGTGGATTTTTATGTCGAGAAATTAACAGAAGGCATTGCTTCTCTCAGTGCAGCTTTTTGGCCTAAAACAGTTATCGTGCGTTTATCCGATTTTAAATCCAATGAATATGCCAATTTATTAGGCGGTGAATGTTTTGAGCCCAAAGAAGAAAATCCCATGATTGGCTTTCGAGGCGCTTCCCGCTATGTATCGCCCCAATTTTCAGATTGTTTTGCCCTGGAATGTCAAGCTGTCAAGAACGTTCGTGATAAAATGGGGTTAACCAATGTTGAAATCATGCTGCCTTTTGTTCGTACGGTAGCCGAATGTCAGCAAGTGATCGGTGCGCTGCAGCATAATGGTTTGGTGCGTAGGCAAAATGGGCTGCGTGTCATCATGATGTGTGAAATTCCTTCTAATGCCATTTTAGCCGAACAATTTTTAGAATATGTCGATGGGTTTTCGATTGGATCGAATGATTTAACCCAATTAACATTAGGTTTGGATCGCGATTCGGCGCTGGTGGCGTCCCACTTTGATGAGCGTAATCCTGCCGTGCTGTATTTATTGGAAAGAGCCATTAGCGCATGCAAAAAGGCTAATAAGTACGTAGGTATTTGCGGGCAGGGACCTTCTGATCATCCTGATTTGGCAGAATGGTTATTAGAGAAAGGCATAGACAGCCTCTCCCTCAACCCGGATTCGGTATTATCGACCTGGTTATTATTAGCCAAAAATCAGCAGGGCATAAAATTGCCTGTTGGCTAAGAAAGTTTATTTCTTTTTGCAGCAACAGCAATGGCGAATAACAATATTGTACAGCCAGGCGATGATAAAGCCTGCGATAAATGCATCGACAAAGCCCCAGAGAGCCCCTATGAAACTGCCGGCTATCGAAATATGAAAACCCACGTAAATTGAACTCATGATATGGACAAAGGCCGTTCCCCAGTCAATCAGATAAGCCGTGAGCCCAAGTACTAACATTGAAGCACCCCAGAGGATCCCAAAGGCTAACCCCAGCCCTGTTTTGCTCAATTTGCAACACTGACAAGAGCGGCACGTTTGTTTATTCATGTTGATCTCCCTATCTTCTCACTTCATGAGAATAGCATAGAACTGAATGCTGCGCGCTGCCCTCTCCCTGCCAAGCGGGAGAGGGGATTTAATGCAGCAAAATGGGATTTTCTTCCTCTCCCACGTTAGAGGGGGGGGCAAGCCGCGTAAGCGGCGCGGGAGAGGTAAGCGCGCAGCCATGGGAAATATAATAAAACTATAACTAACGTGTTCTATACGCCAGCCACAGTTTTTTTAAGGGGAACAAGTCGCGATCAAGTTTCACTTCCAAGGTGATCGAGGTTTTTTCATATTGATTTTGAATATTGGCTAACGCTAATAGCATCATGATCCGAAAATAGCGAAGCTTGGGGTAAGACTTGGCCGGGCAAAGTCTTAAAGCTGCATCAATATGCGCTTTAATAAAGGGGATTTGATCGGTTAACAAAGCCACAAAAGGGGTAGAGTTAATCGGGTCATGAAGACTATGATTATCAATATGCAAACGGCTTAAGAGTTCATATGAAAAAGGCATTTTATCGTGTTGGGTATAGTGGTTTAAAGATCTCAAAAAATGCGTTACATCCATCACGATAGCAAAATGGCTGGCAAAACTGCTTGTTTGTTCAGAAGGTTCTGCAAATAAATAAACGGCCATTTTGGCTAACATGCCGCTTGTACGGGCAGAGTGCTGCAAGAATTCCATATTCGTTTCAAAAGTATCGAAATCCAGCCACTTTTCAATATTTTCAATGTGTTTAATAAAAAGATCTTCCTGCCAGCCGGATGTTTTAAGATAAGGCTGCAAACAATGCAGTACAGGATGTTCAGCACTTTTCTGTTGAAACAAGGAATGAATAGCCTCGCGCCACCATTGCAGTTTGATGCGGGCAACACTTGCCTCACTTACCAAAAAAGGAATAGGAAAAATTTCATTATCCAGAGCATATAAACCCATTAAGGCTTTGCGTTGACGAAAAGGCACATAGCGGCAGGCGTAGTAACGGTCTGAACCTAAAGGAGCGGCTTTTTTGCGGCAATAGAAATAAGCTTTCTTCATAAGATGAATCCCTTAAGTGGTAGAGATCACTTCCGGTATACCCAATTGTTCTTTTGTGATCTGGGAAACTTCATCCCAATTAACTTCCACATGGTGTTTTTTAGCATACTCACGGATGGTTTTTTTCATTTGTGTGAGATAATGCGCTTCTTCTGCTTCATATTCTTCTGGATTAGGATGAGCTTCCAGATAGAGTTTACCGTCTGAAAAGCCGACTTTATAGGGTTCATTGATGATTTGTACAGGGGTGCCTTTATTGACCTCATTATAAAAAGTAATAATGTCTTCCGGCGACAGACGAATACAGCCTGAACTGACACGTTCTCCTACGCCATAAGGCGCATTGGTACCGTGGATTAAATAACCGCGCAGCCCTAAATAGACAGCATGGGTTCCCAAAGGGTTTTTAGGACCCGGCGGGATTTCATCCGGTAAAATAACCCCAAGGCGCGTTGCCACATCCAGACGAATAGATTCTGGTACACGCCAAACAGGGTTATCGGTTTTGGAAATGATCTTGGTTTTACCGAGCGGCGTATCCCAGCCTTTTCGACCAATCCCAATGGGGTAAGTTTCCACTTCCTTGCCTTGGGGAGGATAATAATAGAGCCGGAATTCAGCGATATTGATCACAACGCCTTTTTTTGCAGTATTAGGCAGCACAAAACGGGCAGGGATGGTCACAGGATGGCGGGTACTGGGTAAGTCTGGCGGCAATTGAGGATTGGCTGCTTTTATTTCTTCAAAGCCGACATCGGTGTAATTGACCAGGCTTCGCATGGTTACCCCGGTACTGGGGAAGATTTGATACAGGTTTCCGACGACATCCCCTTCAGAAAGCGGATAAATTTTTGCCAAAACAGGGCTGCTAATAAAGCAGCATGATAAAAGGATAAGGCTTTTAAATACCCCTTCAAAGAGGCTAATCATTTGTTTTTTCAAGATAATAACCCTTAAGCTACGCCGAGCGTTCATTTTTTTACACTAGAGTATCTCATTTCATTCTACAAGTTCTATGCCAGAAAGAGGATTTTGCTCATTTTCCTTTCACAAAGTATTGTTGCGGGCTTTTATCACTCTCCCTATAATGAACTTCCTCATCGCCATAGACGTATAAGGAAGGGTCACGACATGATGAAACTCACGCAATTAAGCGTATTTACGTTGGCGATGCTGATCACAGGCGCTATCGACAGCATTCGTAATTTACCGGCAACCGCACTCTTTGGCAGCACCCTGATTTTCTTTTTTACCTTTGCGGCAATTGTCTTTTTGATCCCAACGGCGCTTGTATCGGCTGAAATGTCAGCTACCTGGACAGAAGACAGCGGGGTTTACAATTGGGTAAAAATGGCCTTTGGAGAAAAATGGGCATTCTTTGCTATTTGGCTGCAGTGGATCAACACCATGGTATGGTATCCCACGATTTTATCTTTTATTGCCGGCACCTTGGCTTTTCTGGTCGATCCGGCATTGGCAGAGCATCGCTGGTATTTGGTGACGATCATTTTAAGCGTTTTTTGGTTATTAACATTCCTTAATTTGCGCGGGCTTCACACGTCTGCCCGTTTTGCCACGTGGTGTACGATTGTAGGCATGGTGATTCCCATGGCTATCATTATGATATTAGCGGGGGTATGGTTATGGATGGGCAATCCTTCTCAAATTGAAATCACAACGCACACAGTGCTGCCAAGCTTTACCCACACTAACAGTTGGATTTCACTCACCGCTATCATGGCGGCGTTTTTAGGGATGGAATTGGCAACAGTGCATGTAAAAGATATTGAAGATCCGCAAGCGAAATTTCCCAAAGCCATGTTATTATCGGTTGTGATTATCGTTATTACGATGGTTTGCGGCGCTTTGTCGATTGCAATGGTGATGCCTGCTCAAGAAATTAACCTGGTAGGCGGTGTGATGCAAGCATTTCAGCAATTTTTTACCCGTTATCATATGCCTTGGATGACAGGCGTATTAACGATTATGCTCATTATTGGCAGTTTGGGCGGGATGATCAATTGGATTATTTCTCCTGCGAAAGGATTATTACATGCGGGCGAGCGCGGTTATTTACCGCCGCTATTAATACAAAAAAATAAACAAGGTGTGGCGGTGAATCTTCTTATTTTACAAGCCATATTGGTGAGCGGTGTTTGCTTAGTCTTTTTATTAATGCCAAGTGTCAATGGATCTTATTGGTTATTAACCGCATTAAGCACTCAATTATACATGCTCATGTATATTCTGATGTTTATGGCAGCTTTTGTGTTAAGAAAACGTCACCCTCATAAAGTGAGTTCCTTTAAAATCCCTGGGGGATTGGCAGGAATGGGACTCATCACTGTGTTGGGGATCGTGGGCTGCATCATTACTTTATGTGTAGGATTTTTTCCCCCCGAAGGCATCGATGTCGGATCTTTCTGGCATTATGAAATGATTTTTTCACTCGGTATTGTAGCTATGATTATTCCCGTGGGATTTTTCTATGCTTATAAAGCCCGCTCCAAGGGAGCGGCACAACTTGTGCAGAATTAAGCCGATTTTAATACAGGGATTAGAATTGCAGAGTTACGATCCCTTGCGTATACTTTCTGAAGATTAATGATCAAAGGATATTTTCATGTACACTGATTTTGAACCCGCCCTATTGCGTGAGAAAGATTCTGAAGAAAAACAAGGCAAGATCTCTGAAGCCGTTGCCAAGGCCCTGTTTGACTCCCGCACGATTTTATATTTTGGCGCTATGAATGAAAAAATGTCGCGCGATTTAACGGCGCAATTGTGGGCGATGGCCCATATGAGCTCTGATCCCATCAAGCTCATCATTAATTCGCCGGGCGGACATGTAGAATCAGGCGATACGATTCACGATTTAATTACCTTTTTAAAACCTGAGATTAAAGTCATCGGCACAGGGTATGTTGCAAGCATTGCCTCGCACATTTATCTTGCTGCAAAACTTAAAAATCGTTTTTGTCTGCCGAATACGCGGTTTTTATTACATCAACCGAGCGGCGGCATGGGCGGTCCTGCGGTGGATATCGATATCCAGGCACGTGAAATCATCAAGATGAAAAAGCGTATCAATGGAATCATTGCCCGTGAAACAGGCCAGCCCGTTGAGCGGGTAGCACGCGATACGGAACGCGATTATTGGATGAGTGCCGAAGAAGCTATCGAATACGGCATGGTAGGGCGGGTTATTCATTCGATCGATGAGATTTAAATTTTCTATACGCTGCGCGGTGCCCTCTCCCGTCCGCCTCGGCTAACGCTGCGGCGGACTGCCCTCTCCCGCTTTGCGGGAGAGGGGAAAAACAAAAGAATTCTGCTCTAAAATCCCCT
>JAJNDI010000010.1 GCA_021156325.1 Gammaproteobacteria bacterium | reverse complement strand
CAAATGACCGGACACGGTTTTCGAGCGATGGCAAGGACTTTACTGGATGAACAATTAGGGATGCGTCCTGATTTCATTGAGCATCAGTTAGCACACGCTGTTCGTGATCCGAATGGCCGCGCCTATAACCGTACGGCTTTTTTAGCCGACCGTAAGCAAATGATGCAGCGTTGGGCAGATTACCTTGCCGAATTAAAGACAAGATAGCAAGCTACTTGTTTGAAAAAGGGATTTTTAGATGTATTGAAGATCAAAACAGTAATTTGTTTGTTCCTTTCTTTAGATCAGAAAATAAACTACGCGATCTATAAAGAGTCTGAATGATGAAGCATTGTATGACAAATAAAGAAAAAATTTGTCCTTTTTAAACCTTTTTTCACTTTCAATAAGTTAATGAAAAAAATCATCAAATGTATTACAAAAAAAACAGAAAAACAGCAAATGTAACACAGAAAAATAGCAAATGTATCACATTTTCTCGTAACAATTAGTCTTTTTCCATGTTATTCAATCTTTATGTAAGCTATTGATTATTTGAAAATAAAACAGCACTCTTTGGTGCGAATGGTGTGAGAGCCACAATGTCGGAAAGTTCAAAAAAAAAGGGGGGAACAGGACAAAATAGGATTTCTTATTTAAGAGGAAATTGGGCGGGAATTAAAAAAATACGATGCCTAATCGTGTTTTTTAAAAAATCTTTTTTAATCTTGGCACGCACCGTCGCAAGCGTATCTTAATATATCTGATCACAAAAAGATCACTCATCGTTGCGATGATAGAAAAACGATCGCTTCCTAAAAAAATCTTGTTATTCCAAATGCCTATGATAAAATCAATGCAAGGTATTACAGTAGAAGAATATTGCTGTTGGTTTCCTGTGAAACCATGAGTAATTCCTCATCAGGCTGTATTACTGAGCGTGTATGATCCCTGTACAAGATTGTCACGCCGGACTGAAGAAGCACAATACTTTTTTTCCAAATCTTCAGTCTGTTGGGCGGTTAGCGCCGCAGTGGGTGCTATTTTAAGCGGTAACACCCAAGCTGCAGCTGGCCATTACATCTACCCTGAAAGGAGGGTCAACGCAATGGTTAGAGAGATCTTACCTAATTGTCGTACTTTCATAAAGCGCGACAATGCCTACCAGACGGCACATGAATCACTTTGTGCCAAATTAAATCAAGCACGCACGATTGCTGATGTCGCTGCTAAAGGCGATGTTAGCAATAGTGATTTTGTGCATCTTGTCTGGTGTATTGCAGACTTGCTGGAGGAAGCCTGTGATCAGTGTGAACGCTTAACTCCCCAAGACTTTGGGTCGGTCGAGCAATAGTTTTCCCTGATTGCAAGGAAATAGCGATGTTAATCTGCAAACCGCTGGCAAGTGCTGCCAGGCCGCCGCCCTAGAAGAGGTAAATACCATTGGATAGAGCGATCTAGCCTCTGTACATTTATTTAACAGCAGTTGTATTAAATGATCAGATAGTTTGATTAAAAAATGGTTCGCAGGTTATGCACTTATGCACACTATTTTTACCCATCAGCGGCTATGATCTATTGTTCAATAGTCATAAATTTAAAGAGGTAATTAATATGAACATGGAAAAAGTTTGTTTGAATGAAAAGGAAGCTGCTCATTACATTGGTATGAGTCGATCCTTCTTGCGACAAGATCGGATGTATTCTGCGAGACAAAAATCGACACCAGGACTACCTTATATCAAGATCGGTCGTACTGTTCGGTATATGCGCAAAGACTTAGATCAATGGCTCATGTGCCATCGTGTTGAATGAGGCTAAAATAGAGATTAATTGAACATTTTAAATCCGAGCTGTACTTAAGAGTCAGTGTTAAATTCCTAAATCTTTGTACATCTCATCTGTATTAGCGTAAGTAGTAATACCGACAGCTTGATCTGTTTCTTTCATTATCCGCTCGGTTTCTTCATTAGGGATATGCATATGAGCAGGCCGCCCGTCCTCACAAATAAGCTGGTTGTAAAGCATATTTATATTTTTCATAACTATTTCTCTTTTTTATGTCCTGATTTAAAAAAATCTATAAAATAATGCAAATTCATTCTGTAATCAGCTTCTTGTAATTTCTTTAATATCCATTTCTGTTATACGCCAATTTTTTGAGTCAATCCTGCGTGGGACTGTTTCATGCGGTGCATCGTCATCTAAAACAACATACGAATCAGTCTCAATAAAATTTCGCGAAAACACAATCAAACAAGGTTTTTTTGTAAATTTAGAAGGGTAAAGTATACCTTCAATACCAGCAGAATAAATTAAATGGCCAAATATCTGCGAATTAGAAGGGATGTCATATCCTACTGGTAGTTGCCTCCAATCCGGATGCAATAAAGTTTTGTGTAGTTCATCTACTTTCTCAGCAATACGAGGAATCTCTAGGCGAAGCTCTTTTGCTCTTCTTTTTAGATCAGTGGATAGCTTAAATGTTTTGATGAGATCTACAAATAGTTGTAGATTTTCAGGATTGGTTAAATCAAAAACTTTGTCTAATTTGCCGCTGACTGAAACAATTGTTTCCGATGTGGGGTTACTCAATGCTAACTCCCTTGCGGTTAGTTTTGAGTTGCTTGGTATAGTCTCTTGCCCAAGATGTTCTTGTAATGCGGTATCCTTATCCTGTGCTAAATATAAGCCAGGAAAAATAGGGATTTGGGTATTAATATCAACCCCCATATTAAATCGCCCGCCAATATAGGTAAGGCTGCCTACTGTCGATAAAGGATGCAAGCTGTATTTAAATTTTACCGCTCTCTGCCATTGGCTAAATGCATATGACCTGCAAGGGACATTCAAGGAATGAGAAATTTGATCGGCAATATTATTTCTTTGATAGGCCAATTCAGAATAAAAGTCCCACTGGTACTTCAGAATCGCAGCAGTTACTCGCTTAGCCGCGCGCATATTTGCAAGCGTACCTGACTCCAGTAAGTATTGTATTGGTTGTACGGAAGATTTATACGTTTTTTTTCTGGGCTTTTTTCTTCTGCCCTGATGTTTTTCCATCTACATTTTCCCGTTGATTTTCATCTAAGGCAGATTGAATAAAATTAAGCAATTTTTTAAACCGCCCAACTCGTATCATATCCCTCGGAGACATGCCGCCAAGCAGGGGATTGGGCATAGAAAACCAAATAATCGTTTTCTTTTCATCCTGAAAAAAATCGGCGACTAAATTTAATGCAACAGCCCACTCAGTCAGGCGTTCCCTGAGTTCAGCTGGCATTTTTTTCTCATCATATCGAACAGAAGAAAGAGGGACACTAGTTGCTGCTGCCACATCTTCTTTTTTATACTTCAACAATTTTACCGTTTTCTCTCCATCAACAAATGCCTTATCATTGAAAAGATGAAAGTAATCCTGTGAAGGAGAGGTTCTAAAAAGTGAAGGTTGTGACATATAAACCTCTTAAATTAAGAATTCCACATTTGTACCATAAATATACCACAATTTTCCACCATGCCCATAAGATTGAGCAAAAATTAAACAAAAATAAGCAGCAGTAACGATTTAAAGCCCAAACGAAGCACTGGTGAGACTGAACAACTATTAAAAATAATAAGAGGTAATCAAGTGGCGAGTTATTAAAATTCCATTGTTTTAGATTCCTTCGTTACACCTAATGCTATCTGATCGTCCAACACTTCTCGCGGTAACCATTGAAGATAGCTAGTATAGTCTGGTTGCTCAAGCTCCCATAAACTCCACATACCTCGTACTTTGGCACTAGTGATTAACAGCTTGCGCATTCCCTCTTGAGCTGCATTCAAAGGGGTATTGCCATCTTTATCTTTGCGACTAACATCAGCGCCAGCCTCAACCAAAATACGGGCTATTCTGCTTTGATAAGCTGCGGCAGCCCAATGCAGCGGAAACTTGCCATTGTTATCTCCTTGGTTAACATTAGCACCAGCATTAATCAAAATACGTACCATGGCTTCATAACCCATCCTGACTGCATAATCCAGCGGAACTTTGCCATCATTATCTGCTTGATTGACATTGGCGCCAGCGTTAATCAAAGCACGTGTTATCTTTTTAAATCCCCTGACAGCCCAATGCAGCGGAGAATTGCCATCCTTATCTATCGTATTAACATCAGCACCTTCTGCTAGTGCTTCCTGTACTTGAGGTAAGTGACTATTCCGAACACCTTCAATCAATTTCTCATTTGAATTCAAAATGCTTACTCCTTATAAATGTAGAAAGTTAAAATATCAATATAATATGGTCAGTACAAAAAAAAAGTAAAGGCTAGTATATTTTCTCTAAAAAATGCATCAAACAAAATAGGATCGTTCCACGCAAGCCCATGTTGTGCTACAGTCTAGGGGTAATGTTAGGGGTAACTACCTTTTGGATTTTAAAAAAATTACTACACAATCAAGGTAGTATTTATTGTATTTAAAGGACTCTCTCTCCGCCAGGCTTCGCTACAGGTTCGGCTGGCAAGCCAGTTTGAATAATCCCAAAAACAGGTCATTCCCCATCAAATTAAACTGCTGATTTTCCTTGATCCTTTTGCCTTGAAAATGCGATGATAGGGCTCACATTCAAAGCGGCTTTTATCCATAAAAAGGGGAGGATCATGTCAAGCCATATTTCAGCATTAATTCAGAAACATGACATCAAATTCATTGACTTACGATTCACGGATACCAAAGGCCATGACCGACATCTTTCCATTCCCGCTGCCTTTGCAGACAAAACTTTTTTGGAAGAAGGCAAAATGTTCGACGGCTCCTCTATCGAAGGTTGGAAGACCATCGACGCTTCTGACATGATTTTAAAACCCGATCTCAGTACTGCTGCCATAGACCCTTTCTATCAGGAAAATACGCTTATCCTGCGTTGCGATGTGCTGGAACCCAACAGCCTGCTGGGTTATGAGCGGGATCCGCGTGGAATTGCCAAACGGGCAGAGGCTTATCTCGCTCAAACCGGGATTGCTGATACCGCCTATTTTGGACCCGAACCTGAATTTTTCATCTTTAATGATGTACGCTGGGATGTACAAATGCAGGGTGCTTTTTATTCAATCGATTCAGAAGAAGCCCATTGGAATGGAAAGCTCGCTGTGCCTGACGGCAATCTAGGGCATCGTCCCCATATTAAAGGCGGTTACTTGCCTTTACCGCCCGTGGATGCTTATCAGGATTTACGATCTGAAATGTGTTTGATATTGGAACAAATGGGGCTTACTGTTGAAGTTCATCATCATGAAGTCGCTACCGCTGGGCAAAATGAAATTTCAACCCGTTTTAACTCTTTGCTTAAAAAAGCTGATGAAGTGCAATTGATGAAATATGTTATCCGCAATGTCGCTTATCAATATGGCAAAACGGTGACGTTTATGCCAAAACCATTAGTCGGAGATAACGGCTCAGGAATGCATTGTCATCAATCGCTTTCGAAAGATGGCAAAAATATCTTTTCAGGCAATGAGTATGCGGGCTTATCAGAACAAGCTTTATATTATATCGGCGGCTTAATGCATCATGCCAAAGCTTTAAATGCTTTTACCAATCCGACAACGAACAGTTATAAACGGTTGGTACCGGGTTATGAAGCACCAGTATTATTAGCATATTCTGCGTGTAACCGTTCAGCTTCGGTACGTATTCCTTATGTGGCAAATCCCAAAGGGCGCCGCATTGAATTGCGTTTCCCGGATGCTGCTGCAAACCCTTATCTTGCTTTTGCAGCCATGCTGATGGCAGGGCTGGATGGCATAGAGAAAAAAATACATCCCGGCACGCCACGAGATAAAGATTTGTATTCATTACCACTAGAAGAACTCAAAGCCATTCCTACCGTAGCTGCTTCACTCGATGAAGCATTAGATGTGTTAGATCTGGATCGCGCTTTTCTATTGAAAGGCGGGGTTTTCACTAACGATGTTATTGATGCCTATATCAATCTTAAACGTAAAGAAGCTGACCGGATCCGCATGACCACGCATCCAGCAGAGTTTGATATGTATTACAGTTCTTAACAAGTTCATTATTTATCTTTGAACCAGGATAAACTTTCTCTTTAAGAAGAGATGTTTATCATTCCATTTTAAATTTTTTCTAAGTAAAACCCCATAAGGAAACAATAATGAAAATTAAATTTGATGCTTATTTTTCTAATGAAGAACTGAATATAATCGCTGATATTTCAGAATTAGGCGATAAAATTAAAGAAGAACTTAACAATAAAGGCTTTCTAATCACAGAAAAATATAGGATAACTCGTAATAGCTCACTTTCTTTTCAAGACTTTCCTGAAAATTCTCCGGGCAAAAACTATAACAATTGATGATAGGGTAATATTCTATTCACCATCATTTTTAAGTTCTCAAGAATTTAGAAAAAAATATGAAATAAAAGCATTAAATAACAATGAATGGCGTATTCTTTTAAAAAAAACCTCTATCTCTCAACCACAAAATCCCTCAACTCCAAAAGGAGAGAATCCCCCTTTGTTTTTTAAGGATGTTGGTGAGATAACAGTTGAAAAAGTGACAGATGACAGAAAATGCTGCTCCTTTGGTTTGGGTTGTCAAATTCAATAGCAAGTTTCAGCTGTATTGCTTTTTATCCCTTTAAACAAGCACTGGAGGGAATTTACACGATCCTTACATAAACTTACAAAATTATGACATTAAATATGCCCCGCTCCTGATACACTCTTGTTGTGAAAGTTGACCTAAGGTCAACTTTTATTTTAACCACAGAGAAACAAAGGGTACATTATGCCAGTAAAATCTTATTCATACGCTCCAAGAACTTCACTTACTTCAGTTAAAAAGAAGAAAGAGGAAAATAAGAAGCCAGAAAATCAAATCGCTATTCAGCCATCACCATCAGCTCCTCCGTTAGAGATGATGCTGGAAACACCCACCTGCAGTGAAAACAGTCCAAGCCTGAATATATCCGCTAATGAAGGGGATAATATAGAAGATATGTTGCTTGCGGTAAGATCGAACTTCAAAAATGCTTTAGAAGCAGCTGTTAAAGCAGAGGAAATTAACGAGTACGATAAAAAAAATATTTTAGAAGTGGTTGATGCAGCTGTTAAAGCAGTGAATGATAACCCATCAGAGCCAGGGACCTGGAAGAAACCCTTTGGTAAAGTGACTAACACCATTAATCGCGCTTACAAAAATAAAGCAGTGGAGAAGACGGAAGGAAATTATTGTTACATTACCGAAGGAGCGATGCATGTAGTCGGCGCAGCGGCAGCTGCTGCAGTAGGTTTTGGTGTAGTTGTGGGAATAATGGCGCTTTGGGCTGTGATGCCTCCTGCTGCCGCCGCTTTGGTGGCACTGACAGTTTGCTTTATGCCTGAAGTTTTAATAGGAGGAATCTTTGCATTAGGAGCGGGATACGCTGTAGGTGCAGTGCTTGGGAGAGCCGTGGCTGCTCCAATGGTGGGTACAGCCACCGGGTCAACCAAAGTCAGCAATCATTTTAATCAACATGTTCAGAAGGTTGAGAGGCCTTGTCAAGGAGAAAATAAGCCCGCCTCTATCAATAATATGTACGGAGCATTTAGTCGACAAATTGCAAATGCCAGGAATGCTGCAGAAACTGCAAGAAACATGATTCTTTCAGAACCCGCCGCGGCAGCAGGGCCTGTAGAGACAACGGGATTGGTCTCAGCCTAAAGACCTGTTCATCTCTTACTGTCTGCTTCACCCCTCTGCGTTGCTAACGCAGAGGGGTGAGAAGGCTAAACATTCTTGAGTAAATCCACTAAAATCTGCTCATAAATAAGCGCCAATTTTTCCAGATCATCAGTAGACACACATTCATTGATCTGATGAATGCTTGCATTACAAGGGCCTAATTCAACGACTTCAGCACCTGTGGGCGCGATAAAACGTCCATCAGACGTGCCGCCGCTCGTCGATAATTCAGGTGTTTTTTGTGTAATTTTTTCAATAGCTGCAATCACCACTTCACGTAATTTGCCCGGTTTTGAATAGAAAGGATCACTGGGTTTTTGCCAAACAATCTCTGCTTTGAGTGAATGTCGTTTGCAAATACGGGTGATCTCTTCTTTTAAATGATCTGCTTTACTATCAGGACAATGACGAAGATTAAAATCTACCGTTAATGTTGCCGGGATCACATTCATTGCCCCGGTTCCTGCCTGAATATTGGAAATTTGAAAAGTAGTTGCGGGAAAATCAACATTGCCATGATCCCATTGCATTTGGCTTAATTCTAAAAGAGCTGCTAAGGCTTTGTGAATGGGGTTATCGGCTAAATGCGGATAAGCAATATGCCCTTGGATACCGTGAACGGTTAAACGCCCGCTTAGCGAACCCCGGCGGCCAATTTTAAGGGTATCACCCACCTCCATCTGGCTTGAAGGTTCTCCTACCAGACAATAATCGATTTTCTCACCGCGTTGAGATAAGGTTTCAATCACTTTAGCGGTACCATTAATAGCGATGCCTTCTTCATCACTTGTCAGCAAAAAAGCAATGCTACCGGAAGGGGCAGGGTGTTTTTTAAGAAAGGGAGTACACGCTGTTAAAAATGCGGCAATGCTTCCCTTCATATCAGCGCTGCCGCGGCCATACAGATATCCATCTCGTATGATGGGTTCAAAAGGGGGATTGTGCCAACCAGTGAGATCACCTGCAGGAACAACGTCTGTATGGCCCGCAAATACCAAGAGAGGGGCTTTATTTCCATAACGCGCCCATAGATTAGTAACATCGCCAAAGGACATCGATTCAATCGTAAATCCCAGTGATTTCAGTTTTGCTGCAATATAAGCCTGACAGCCGGCGTCGTGAGGGGTTACCGAGGGGAATCGGATCAAGTCTTTTGCAATATCAAGTACAGTAGACATTGAAATATCCTATATTATATTAATTTTGAGCAAAATACCTAGATCCCCCATAACGCCTGTGGCGTTTCCGGGATGACGGACATCCGAGAAAGTTGTCATCCCGAAAGTTTGCAAAGCAAAATTGTCCACGATCCGTGTTTTAATAAGTTCAGAGCCTCAGCAACTCATTCAATGAAGTTTTGCTTCGAGTTTTTTCATCCACTTGTTTAACAATGACTGCACAATAGAGGCTATGTGAATTATCTTTTGCAGGCAAAGATCCTGAAACAACAACCGATCCCGCCGGAATACGTCCATAGGTTATCTGGCCTGTTTCACGGTGATAAATCCGCGTACTTTGACCTAAAAACACGCCCATACCGATAACAGAACCACGCTCGATAATCATTCCTTCAACGATCTCTGATCGTGCTCCTATAAAACAGTCATCTTCAATAATCGTGGGATTGGCTTGCAATGGCTCTAATACCCCGCCTAAACCGGCTCCCCCGGATAAATGGACATTCTTTCCGACTTGCGCGCAAGAACCCACTGTTGCCCATGCATCTATCATACAGCCTGAATCAACGTATGCCCCAATATTGATAAAAGAAGGCAGCAATACGGTATTGGGCGCGATATACGATCCATAACGAACATTGCCAGGCGGCACAGTACGGATCCCAGCCTCTTTTAAGTCTTTGGCACTATACCCCTGAAACTTTAAAGGGACTTTATCGAAAAAAGGTGAAAAACCGCCGTCTAATAGAACATTATCCTGGATCCGAAAAGACAAGAGAACTGCTTTTTTAATCCATTCATGGGTTATCCAGGCGCCGTTTTGTTTTTCAGCAACGCGAAGCTTTCCTTCATTTAAGCCTGCTAATACTTCATCAATGGCTCGTTTATCAGCAGGTTTTATGGAATCAGCTGACAAGGTTGCGCGATTTTCAAAAAGGGTATTGATAGCACTTATTAAAGTTGACATAAAACCTCAGTGAGACAGGGTTTGATGTTGATCGATCTGATCGGGATCAACAAAATTATCTTTCTCATGTTTTTTGGCAAACAAGGTGTAAATCACCGGCACAACAAAGAGTGAAAAGAGGGTGCCAAAAGTCATGCCGCCGACTATTACAAAGCCGATTTGATGACGTGCATTAGCCCCTGCTCCTGAGGCAATGGCAAGCGGTACAGCCCCTAATACCATGGCTGCTGTGGTCATCAGGATAGGGCGCAGCCGTAAAGAAGCCGATTCAATAGCCGCATCATGAATACTTAAACCCTGCTTAGCTTGCAATTGATTGGCAAATTCCACAATCAAAATTCCATGCTTCGAGATAAGTCCTACCAGCGTAATCAAACCGATTTTGCTGTAAATATTAAGCGAATTCCCGGGAATAATGTTTAATACAAACAAAGCGCCGGCCACAGAGAGTAATACTGTTGACATCACGATGAGGGGGTCGCGATAACTTTCAAACTGAGCTGCCAAGACTAAGAAAATAAAGATGACAGCGAAGATCATCGCCTGTGTCATCGCACTAGATGCCTGCATGGTTTGACGTGATTGTCCCGAATAATCGATATGAATGGTAGAAGGCAAAATGCGTTTGGCCGTCTCACTTAAAAAGTTCAAGGCTTCACCTTGAGTATAATCACCCGAGAGTGTGGCATTCAATGTGGCTGACGGCATTTGCTGAAAGTGGTTTAAGCTTTGAGGAACTACTTTCTTTTCAACAGTTACCAACGTTGAAAAAGGAATAGTTGTACCTGAATCATTTTTAACATAGTAATTGTTAATCTGACTGGGTTCATTATTATAATTAAAGTTGTTAATAAATTCAGGAACAACATAATAACTGCGATTGCGCATATCAAACATAATGCTGTTGGGTTCGCCCATCATGAGATTCAAGACGCTCGCAATATCGGCCATGCTGACACCCATGATACCTGCCCGATCACGGTCAATATTGACCGATAACTGCGGAGAATCGACTAACAAATCCGTGGTTGCACTGCGAAAGCCGGGGTTTTTATTGGCTTGTGTAATCAATTTTTGCATGTAATTGTTGAGTTCTTCGGTAGTAACGCTGCCATTTAAGACAAAAGATACCGGGGTCATACTGGCGCTCGGTAAAGAAGGCGGCGGAAAGGCTTGTATAATTAAGCCAGGATTGGCTTTTAATTGCGGATTAATAGCTCGTAGAATATCCCACGAAGCACGCTTTCTGTCATCCTTAAAAGTTAAGAATGAAAACCCGTAATTAGTGCCGCCAAAACCTGCAAAGATCCCATAATTTTTTTTCTCCGGTATGGCGTTATACACATTTTGAATTTCATCGCTGTATTCTTTCATGTATTGTATATTAGCTGCAGTAGGGCCTATGAATTGAGCATAGAGAACTCCTTGATCTTCAATAGGCGCTAAATCATCCGGCAAATGCGCATAGAGAAAATAACACGATAGATAAATAAGCCCGCCGCCGATTAACACCCATTTCCGCTTATCGATAACTTTCGTCAAAACCCCTTTGTAAGATTGCATCAGGTTTGTAAAAATCGAGTCGATTTTATGGGCAAAGCCTGAGGTACTTAAACCGCTTGCCATGAATTTGGCACACATCATCGGTGACAGCGTTAAGGCCACAAAGCCCGAGACAATCACAGCACCGGCTAAGGTAAAAGAAAATTCCCTAAACATCGTACCAACCATGCCGCTTGTAAAGCCAATCGGGACATATACAGCCGCCAATGTAAAGGTCATCGCAATAATAGCAAAGCCGATTTCACGCGCTCCTTTGATAGCTGCTTGAAAAGGAGGCATCCCTTCCTCTATATGCCGATGGATATTTTCCAAAACCACGATCGCATCATCAACTACTAAACCAATAGCCAATACCCACGCAAGCAAGGTTAAGGTATTGATAGAATATCCCATCGCATACATATAACCGCAAACGCCGATGAGCGATAAAGGAATAGTGACAATCGGCACAAAAATCGTTCGCAGATCACCAATAAACAGGAAGATCACTAAAATGACGAGAAACCCGGCTTCCAGGATGGTTTTGTAAACTTCTTTGATAGAGTCTTTGATGAATTCAGAAGAATCATAAAGTACAGTTGCTTGCATTCCCTCCGGCATTGAAGTTTGCAGCTCTGGTAATAAAGCTTGAATAGCTTTAGATACCGACAAAGGATTGGCCGTAGATTTGGGAATAATGCCGATGACTACCGTTTCTTTGCCATTAACATTAGCAAAGCCGTCATATTCCAGCGCTCCCAATTCTGCATTTCCTACATCACGCAGCCGAATCAAGTGGCTATTATCGTGTTGGATCACCAAATTGTTGAATTGTTCCGGCGTGTTCAAATCAGTCGTTGCGATCACATCAAATTGCTGCGCAGCAGCTTTTAATGTTCCCGCTGCCGATTGCAGATTATTTTGTTGTAACGCAGTCTGTACATCGATAGCGGTGAGATTATGTGCTGCCATCCGCTTGGGATCGAGGTTAATGCGCATGGCGTATTCCCTGTCTCCTAAAATTTGAGCCTGCCCAACCCCCTCAACTATCTGCATCTGCGGCTGTACTACCCGTATGAGATAATCAGTCACTTCCTGTTGATTCATGCCAGGTGCGTCAAAAGCGATATACATCGTAGGTCTTGCAGAGGGATCGACTTTTGAAACCACAGGATCATCTACATCTGTCGGTAATTGACCCCGTACAGAAGAAATCTGATTCATGACATCAGTGATAGCGACATTGATGTCATAACCTTGTTTAAGATAAATAGTCAGCGTAGAAACACTGCTTTTGCTGGAAGAAACCATATAATCAATGCCATCTACACTGCTGATAGCATTTTCAAGGGGGGTGGTAACAAACCCTTCCATTAATGCCGCATTGGCGCCGGGGTAACCTACATATACTTGAATGGTAGAAACTTCAATCTGGGGATATTGACGCAAAGTCATATTGTTAAAAGAGACCACTCCAATCAAAATCAGAATGAGGCTCAAGACTGTGGCAAAGACGGGACGTCGTATAAAGGTATCAGTAAACTGCATTATACCCCTCGCCTTTCAAGCTGCGACTTTGTTGTCTGCTTGCCTCGCTGCTCATGTATTGCGTATACACTCCGCTGCTCGACAGCGCAGACGCCTTGCCGCAGCTCGAAATGCTTGGGTATAAGTTCGGGTATAATTCATTTCTCATTGATTATCCCTTATCAGCAGTTGAAGAAGATTGACCATCCGCTGTCATCGGTTTTATATCAACACCATCGGATAATTTATTTTGTCCACTGATGACAACAACATCATCTGCATTAATTCCGCTGACACTCACCCATTTGTCTTCAGTTTGGATGATTTTAATATCGGTTTTCACTGCTTTATTGCCATCGACTTTATAAACAAAATCACTGACATCGTTATAAACTACCGCTTGCTGCGGAATCACAATAGACGGCTGCGGTTTGCCGACATAGAGAATAACATTCACAAAACTGCCGGGAACCAGGCTGTGATCTTCATTAGGTACACTTGCCCAAATGCCGATACTGCGCGTATTAAGATCTAATGCTGAATCGGTCGCATACACTTCACCTGTGAAAGTGCGCCCTGGATACGCATCCGATACCATCGTAACTTTCTGGCCATTTTCTATTAAAGGCACAAAACGCTGTGGAAGGGTAAATTCTACGCGCATCGGATCGATCGCTTCCAAATTAACAATGGCGGTACCTGCATTCAGATATTGCCCCAGATCGATTTGACGCAATCCTAATTGACCCGAAAAGGGCGCCGTAATGGTTTTTAAATCAAGCGTTGCCTGTGCGCTTTGGAGACTCGCCTTGGCTGTTTCCAAATTGGATTCCGCAGTATCCAGATCTTGTTTAGAACCCACCTTTTTTTTGTAAAGATCTAAAGCCCGTTTATATTCATTTTCCCGCAATGGGATCAGCGCCTGCGTTGAGGCTAAATTTGCCTGAGCAATACTCGGATCAAGCTGAACCAAAGGAGTGCCTTTTTCAACGTAATCCCCCGATTGAAATAAAATCCCCGTTACAATGCCGGTTGTCTCGGGGCTGACGGTAACCCCTTCATTAGCATAGAGTGTCCCGGTGGCTGCCAATTTTTGCTGCCAATCTTCTGAAGTGGCTTTAGTGACTTGCACTTCTTGAGGGCCAAAAAGGGGAGTACGCTTGGCAGGGAAAACAAACACCTTGACCGACCATGCAATTAAAGCTAATAAAAGCAAAGCGCCAATCGCTTTAAAAATACGTGTTTTTGACATAGTGCTTACCTTTTTAGGCAGAAATACCCCAACTTTCTGAATTATAGAGTAATTCCTGAGGAAGATCACCTGCTAAGTCCCTGTTTTTGTGTAGTCGAAATGTAAAGACGGAGAGAATTGCCAATACCCCGCTAATTGCTTGATTTTTCTATTAAAATCCCAAAAACAATCAGTTTTACCTCCATTTTTGTTGATTTTTTGACCACACCATGGTACACTAAGCGCCTTTCTACAACGATATTAATGAGGAAGCCAGATGATTCAAGCACTTAAAAAGTCATTGGGAGTATTAATAATAGCAGCGGGTTGTTTAATAAACCCAGGTCTTTGTGCTTATGCCGCTTCTCAAGATGCACGTATTGAATCAGATGTCGCTGCCTTTACCCAATTGAATCAGGATATCGACCCCACCGCCTTGCGGGCAGCGCTTAACGTCTATTATCAAGCCCGTGAAACCGGTTTGGATAAAGAAGAAATTTTCACCGTCATCGATTATTCAAAACCCTCCACTCAAAAACGCTTTTGGGTTTTGGATATGAAAAACCATCAAATATTATTTGATGAATTGGTAGCGCACGGTAAAAATAGCGGCGACTTGATGGCAACTCAATTTTCCAATAATCCTCAAAGCTTGCAAAGCAGTTTAGGCTTATTCCTGACTGAAGGGGTTTATACAGGCAAGCACGGGGTATCCCTTCGCTTAAAAGGGTTAAGTCAGGGCTTTAATACCAATGCCTATCAACGCAGTGTCGTTATTCACGGGGCACCCTATGTCAGCGAAAGCTTTGTCCAACAATACGGACGTTTAGGCCGCAGCTGGGGATGTCCTGCTTTAAGCCAACAATTGTTTAAACCCACGATTAATGCGATTAAAGAAGGGACGCTGGTATATGCATATTATCCACTGCCTAAACTGGCTTCTGCCAGAATGGTTGCAGTATCTTAAATTAAACGTTTTTTACTAGCCTAGTTTAATCTATCTTTACCTCTTATCTTAAAAAATCTACAAAAAGGCAACTAAAGTAGCCTTTTTGTTAATAATTTGATATTATGTTTTAATAAATTTGTCGAAATTTATAAATAAAAAAAATAAGGGTAAAATTATGCATAAGTCGACAAAATCGAGCGCTGCCTTAGAAGCAGGTATATTTCTCCCCCCTTATTCTGATATAGACTCAGACCTTAATTCCGAAGAGGAATCACGGCTTAATCAGGATCACCGCACTTTTAACGAAAGGAGGCAAGGCTACGGAGCTATAGCAATAGAAATAGCTGACACCCTTGAAACCTCTCCAAACGAAAACGCCCCTGATGACTTTCTTCCCGCTAGAAGAGCTTTATTGGAATGTTGCGGCTCGCTTTCTTTTTTTATTCTATTTCCCTTCGCTATGATGGCATTTTTTATAGCAAAAAGTGAAAAAAGGGATCTTAATTCTGATGGTCAGATAACAGGCAGTGAAGCATACTCGCTAGGGGTTGTTATATCGCTTGTTGCTTTCTTGTTGGGCGGCATCATATTTAGCCTGATTTGGGGCTTACGCAGAGAATTATGGTATCCTTTTTGTTCTCGAGAAGAACCGGTTCTTCCTCCTTCTTTTAATCCCAATCCCCCTGAATATGAAGAAGATGTAAAGAAATGGTTAGAGGAAGATATGCCCAAGGACTCTCACGGTAATGAGAAAACTATTATCTATGAAGCGCGTATTGAAGAGATAGAAAAATGTTTGATGAGTGCTTTTAAAGCGAAAAAAGAAATCTTGATGGGAGAGATTCACGAACTTTTCAACCGCAAAGGATATATTTGCCCGATTATGGGGACGGTAATATCTTTACCAGTTAAACTTGGGGAGAATTTTTATGAAAAAGAAGCTGTTGTGGGTCTTATAACAGCCAAATTAACGTCCCTGGGATTGCATCAAGATCATAAGATAACTACCAAGACGGCTTACTGTATTCCCGATCCACTGGTTCCTTCAACAATATTAACTATCCGTTTAATTGATTTAAATACCGAGAAAAGCCTGCAGCGGGCCATAGAAAAAGAATTAGATAGGATAGAAAAACTGATAAAAGAGGGAAATGTCGAAAGCTTGCAGCACTATTTAGAAGAAGAACTGAATACGTGCCAGCATTTCAACGCTCGCTCTGAAATAATATCAATAGCAATGCCATAAAAATTCTCTTTTTCCCATCTTCTCTTTTAAAAGAAGAGGATCCTCAAGAATGCTCAGGCTCAATGATCCCATCCCAGTTGTATTCATCACAAAAAAGGATAAATTGTTCGCGCACATCCGCAATGTGTTGATCGGTAGGGATATTGACAGAGAGATGTAATGAAAACATAGGGGTCTGAGTATGTTTGGCGGTATAGGTATAGCCCGTCAATTCATTAATTGATAAGCCCTGTTCAGCAAAGAAGTTGGCAATTTGATAGACCATCGACGACTCATCTTTTCCGAGAACTTGCACAGTGAAAGGCAAGGCTTCCCTATTAACCGCCGTATTCTCTGTGCGAGATGCAATGATGTGATAGCCTTCTTTTTTGCGAAGCTTGTTAAGTTCTGCTTCGAGTTTGGCAATCGTACTCCAATTTCCGGTGACCAGGATATTAGCTGCAAAAAGATTGCCGAGGCGCTTCATCTGCGTTGTTTCAATACTGCAGCCTGCCCGATAAGTGGCTTGAGTGATTTCAGGAATCACACCAACCCGGTCGGGACATAACAAGATGATAGATAAGCTATTATTTTTCATAATTTCTTTTAAAACATGGTGTTAAAGATAAATGTTAACACTATACATTAATTTTGCGCCACTCTTCCTATTTCAGCACAATACCCCAAAGAGAGCAAGTGAAAGGTTAAGCGATTGATAATAAGGCCACTTTGGTCCCCTATGGGATCCTGACATCGGTCATTACCTTTATTATCGGCCGTTTCAGGTAAAAATTTAGGCCTGTTTTTGCCCGCTTTGATCGTGCCTTGGCCACAAAATGAGTATATACTCCTTTAGCCTGCGATAGGGGGGATAAATCAATGTTTTATGGCAGTATTGTTGCGTTAGTTACACCGATGCAACCTAACGGTCAAGTTGATAAAGCTGCTTTTGCCGAGCTTATTGAATGGCATATTCAAGAAGGCACACAGGCTATTGTCATAGCCGGAAGCACAGGTGAAGCTGCGACGCTAACTCAGCAAGAAAAACACGATTTAGTCCGTCAAGCTGTTGAGCTTGTTCGCGGCCGCATTCCCGTTATTGCCGGCAGTGCTGCCAACGGCACTGACCAAACCATCTTGTTAACCCGTTCTGCAATGGAAGCGGGAGCAGATGCCTGCCTCATTATGACGCCAGCCTATATTAAACCCACACAAGAAGGTTTATACCAGCATTACAAACATATTGCTGAAGCCGTGGCTATTCCTCAAATTTTATATAATGTTCCGGGGCGAACAGCTTGTGATTTATTACCTGAAACAATAGCACGTTTGGCGCGCTTGCCTAATATTGTGGCAGTAAAAGAAGCTTCAGGCGATCCCAAACGCACTCAAACCATTTTGGAATTATCAGCTCATCAAATCACCGTTTTAAGCGGCAATGATTGTGATACCTTTGCTATCATGCAATCTGGGGGCAGGGGGGTTATTTCTGTAGTGGCTAATATACTGCCCAAATTAAGCCAGGAACTCTGTCAGGCAATGCTCGCGGGTAAGCTTAAGCAAGCCAAGGAAATCGATGCCCTCTTATTACCTCTTTATTCTGCGTTGTTCATCGAAACCAACCCCATCCCTGTCAAATGGGCGATGCATCAGATGGGCTTGATTCAATCTGGTATCCGCCTGCCATTAACGGTATTATCTAAACCCCATGAAGGAAGCGTGAGACAAGCGATGCAAGCAGCAGGGCTGCTGCACGCTAACGCAGTCTAAAGAGAGAAAGAGATGAAATTATTCAAATCCATTATGATGACGATATCATTAGCCGCCATTATATGCTTAACGGCGTGCAGCGGCCTTGATCCCAATAAGACCCTGTGGGAAACCCTTAAAGATTCTGACTCAAATATGGGTTTTGGAAACCGCGAAAAAGAATATACGCAGAGTCAAAATCAAAGTACTTTAATGATGCCGGCGGATGTAAAACTTGCCTCTAACAATCAATTGTATCCCATCCCGGTTGTGGGAAGTCAGCCTACCATTTTATCGGCTTCTACGCTCCCTCCTGACAGCCTGGCTGCGCGCGACTATTTAAGCGAACAAGATCCCGGGGTATTGCAAGCAGAACAAGTAGAATATGTGAGGACTGTTTTAAGTACCGATAATACCGGCTCTCTTGAAGTCAATAGTGATTTCCAATCTGCCTGGGATATGACAGGCCTTGCTATTGCCGCAAGCTCTTATAAACTCGCGCGATTTGATCATACACTGGGGATCTATTTTGTCGGTGATACCTCTAAAACCGAAGATCAAGGCGCTAAAGCAATCCCTTTATATCAAGTGTTAGTGCAAGGGGGAACCCGCCAAAGCACTATTTCACTGGTCAATGAAAAAGGACAAGCCTTATCACCCACAGCCAGTAACCGTATGTTAAGCGCCCTGCAAAGCCAATTGGGAGCCTTAAATAATAAAGAAAAACCGTCTGTCAAAGCGGCTGCTCTCGTCAATATAGATGCTTACCAGCATACTGATATGCTGCTTAATCGAACAGTTAGCGCAGCCAAACCGTTGCTGACACAGGCTTTGCAAAAAGCGGGGTTTGTATTGGTTAAAACTGATCCGAAAAACAGCACAATATTTTTTGTAGATGGGCGTAAAACCGACGGTAAAGTGAGCAGCAATATGCCTTTATATTTATTGTATGCACGCAATAAAGGGGTTTACAGCAGTTATTATATCTTAGACAGCCAGGTACAGGCGCTAAAGCCTGCTTTGGCAGCAGACATGTTAACAGCACTTGCCCAAGCTGTTAATCAATAGAGGAATGACACTATGCAAATAGGACGAGAAATCAACCGCGGAAAAACTAAAACCATTTATGAAACAGATCTAAAAGATAAACTTGTTATCGAGTTTAGAGACGATGCAACGGCTTTTAATGCATTAAAACATCAACGACTGGCCAGAAAAGGCATGGTCAATAATTATTTTAATGCCTTTATTATGGAAAAATTGGCAGCCAAAGGCATTCTTAATCATTTTGAAAGCCGCTTGAATGATACTCAATCCCTCGTAAAACGCCTGGATATGATTAAGCTCGAATGTGTGGTACGCAATATTGCAGCCGGCAGTTTGTGTAAACGCTTAGGCATTGAATTGGGCTATAATTTTGAAACCCCGCTCTTTGAATTTTTTTATAAGGACGATGCATTAGGGGATCCGCTGGTGACTGTAGAACATGCTTTAGCTTTTGGCTGGGCAAATGCGCAAGAATTAGCGACAATGCGCGAACTGACTTTTGCCGTGAATACCGTTTTAAAATCCTTGTTTGCCGATGCAGGGATTTTGCTGGTCGATTACAAATTGGAATTTGGCCGCTTTCACGGGGAATTATTCTTAGGCGATGAATTCACGCCTGACGGCTGTCGTATTTGGGATGCCAAGACACGGCAAATCTTTGATAAAGATCGTTTCCGGCAAGATCTGGGAGACGTCATTGAAAATTATGAAATCGCGGCAAAACGACTGGGGATTACTTACCCGGCAGCAGCGCAAACAACGTAAAAATTGGAGAGGTACCGAAGCGGTCACAACGGCGTCGACTCGAAATCGAATGGGGGGCTAATACTCCCACGAGGGTTCGAATCCCTCCCTCTCCGCCAATTTGTAATGGGGGTCAATTTTCTCTTATTCAAGCCAGAAGGAATCATGGGCCTCCATTTTGAAAAAGTAACACAACAACATATTAATATTATCTTTACCTGGCTTGCTCAGGATTTTGTGTCCGAGTTCTGGGATAATACCCAGGCACATAAAGACGATATTTTGAATTTCGCGGCAGGCCGCAAAGTCCCTTCAAATTACGCGGACGGCAAATACCACTACTGGATCGCTTCTTTTAACCATGAGCCATTTGCAATGTTTATGACGATTCAGGAAACGCATAAGGATTGTGATATAGGCCAGGAAAAGCTCTCCCTTCTATCCAAATCGGGCAACACATACAGCCTTGAGTACCTGATTGGTAACCCTCAATACTGGGGGAAGGGGTATGGGGCAAAAACTTTATCTGAGTTCATCTATTATTTCCGAGAGTATGTCGATCCAAAAGGAGACACATTTTGGATTGATCCGGCAACGGATAATCCCCGCGCTACGCCTGTCTATATGAAAGCTGGTTTTAAGCATGCAGCTGACTTTATAATGAAAGGCGAGTGTAGCGGCCGAGATAAATACCATCATTGGTTTATCAGAAAATTCGAACCCAAAATTTCTATTTACCCCATTACAATTGAGGATTACCCTCTTGTCCAAAATATGGCACGTTTTTACGTTTATGATTTATCAAGAAAATGCGGAAATCTATCATCAGATTGGTCATTGCCAGAAAATGGGCTTTATGAGAGTTTTGATTTTAAAAACTATTTTACTGACCCCTTGCGAAAAGTTTATTTAGTCAAAGTTTATGATGAGTTAGCCGGATTTGCTTTATTGAATCAAGCTACAGAAGACCCGTCAAACACCTGGAATATGGGAGAATTCTTTATTATCGCAAAATTCCAAGGTCAAGGCATTGCAACTCGTGTGGCTCATAAAATATGGGAAATAACCCCGGGAAGATGGGAAATACCTGTAATACCAGAAAATAAAAAAGCCCTTATTTTCTGGGAAAAAGCCATCACAAAATTTACGGATGGCGCTTTTGATCAAACTACCAAAGAAGTGACTTATGATGAACATCAACCCAAAAGGGTAATATTTGCTTTTGATACCAGTAAGAGCAGAAATCTCCACTCAAATTAATGTTCTGCTCTAAGAGTGCATTGTAAAGTACATTACTCAGAGCGTTGTCATCTCGCAAACCCTATAGAAATCCATCCTTACTTAAAGACATAGATTCCGGAAAACTCCTTCATGTGCGCCTCTGGATTTCAGAACTAACCATCTCCCCGGTAGCTTGATTGTACACAAATTAATGTGGTAGTATAAAAAATATTCTAGTATAAATTTTTATATCTCTCCTTGTCTATTGGGTAAGAAGTCTTCTTAAATTAACTCCAGAGTGTAAAGAATATGAGTATTTTTTATTTTGTAGGAGGCGCAAGCGGTAGTGGTAAAACCTCCATAATGCCTTATTTAAAAGAACTCTTAGGTAATCGGATGGGGGTTTATGATTTTGACGATATTGGCGTTCCTCAGGGCGCTGATAAAAAATGGCGGCAAGCGTCTACCGAGAAATGGCTTCAGAAATTATTAACTCAAAGCGAGGATGTCTGTTTACTCGGTCAAACAGTTTTAGGTGAAATACTGGCATGTCCTTCAGCCAGGCAGATAGAGGAAATCTACTTCTGTTTATTAGATGTTAGCGATTTTGAGCGAGTTCAACGCCTTAAGAAACGTAATACCTACGGCACTGACAAAATATGCTGAGTTGGGCTGCATGGCTTAGAATGCACCATCAAGACCCTCAATGGGCACAGCACGTCTTGATAGAAGATTGTTGGGAAGGCCTCGATTTTAGCCTATGGGCTAACCGGGAGAATTGGGATAGCAAAATTAAGATAAGGATTATTGATACTACTTGTTTAAGTTTAAGTGAAACTGCTGCCCAGGTGGCAAAATTTATCGATGAACAGGAAGATTTAAAACAAAATATATTAAAGTTACCCTAATAAAAGTAATTTATTTAACTTATTATTTCCCCCTCACTTTTTTTATCTGGCAAGAATCCGCCAATTTGAGCTTCCCAAAGCTGCTTATAGAGACCCTTTTTCGCAAGCAATTCAGCATGTGCGCCATCTTCTACGATTTTACCCTTATCAAAGACGAGAATGCGATTCATATAAAGCAAAGTAGATAAGCGGTGGGCGATAACAAGTGTTGTTCTATCACCCATTAATTCCCATAAGGATTGCTGAAGCAGATGCTCTGTCAAGGAATCCAGCTGGCTCGTTGCTTCATCCAAAATAAGAATGGGGGCATTTTTCAGAATAGCCCTGGCCATGGCAATCCGCTGACGCTGGCCGCCGGAGAGTTTTACGCCTCGTTCACCTGCCAGAGACTCATAGCCTTGGGGCAGCTTCACGATAAAATCATGAGCATGTGCTTTTTTAGCCGCTTCTATCACTTCTTCATCGGTAGCCTCAATGCGGCCATAGCGGATATTCTCCATCAGGCTCCTGTGAAAAAGAGTGGGCTCCTGGGGGATGATCGCAATATTTAAACGCAAAGAATCCTGAGTAAGTTCTTCAATATTTTGGCCATCGATCAGAATGGCACCTTCATTAATTTCATAGAGTCGCAAGATCAAATTCACAAAGGTGGTTTTACCGCTTCCTGAATAGCCTACCAGCCCTACTTTTTGCTTCGCTGGAATGTTGACCGATTTATTTTGAAATAAGGGCGTAGTCCCTTTGTAGTGAAAAGTGACATTTTCAAAGGTAATGTGGCCTTGGTTGCAGTGTAGAATACGGGCATTGGGTTTGTCCTGGATTTCTACAGGCATCATGAGTGAGATAAGGCTTTGCTTGCATCTGCCTACGGCTTTGTTAAATTCATCAACTTGTGTCATGGTAAACCAAACCATATGGGCAGTTTCCATGCACAACCCTAAAATTAAGGCAAAATCACCGACGGTTACCAAATGTTTTCCATAGAGATAAATAAGGAAATAAGCTGCCAAAGCCATCATAATGGCAATTAAGGTCCCCTGGACAGAATAGATAACAATGGAATAAATAGTCGTAGCGGTATACGCTTTTTGCTGTGTCTCCAAAAATGAACTCATTCGTGATCTTTCAGCAGCCTTACGAGAAAAAATCCGGATATTATTGTGGTTGGAAAGGGCATCGACAACCTCGCCGACCACAATGGATTCTGCAGAAGCTTGTTTATCCGAGAGCAAAACAAGTTTTTGCGACATCTTGATACTGACAGCAGCAAATGGGATAAACCATAAAATCAATATCAAACAAAAAATGGGATTAACAAAATAAGCGGTAATAAAAGCCGCTAACAATAATGAAGCTCCCCTTAAGAAATTGGGAGCAACATTGCTTCCCAGACTTTCAATGCCATCTGCCAGGTTGCTAATGTGCCTTGAAATTTTTCCAGATAAATTCTCATGATAAAACTGAGGGGCTTTGCTCAAACAGTGATCCATCACTTCAGCAATAACACAGTTAATAATAACCGGTAAGTATTTAGCCCGAATATAGGTAATTCCACGCCAGGTTAAATTATCGAAGATGATAAAATTCAGTACAATCAAACTGGCCGGTAACATTAAAATAGAGATATCACCCGAAGCCGCATTGGGCAGACGATTGATAACTTCTTTAATAAGCAGACTATTAAAGGGGCCCCAAAAGCCGGCTGCCAAGGCAAAGATCACATAGATGCTGACCTTGAATTTATATTGCCGCAAAAAATGCCAGATAAAGGGGAAGAGTGCCGTGGGTAATGAAGGCTGCATTTTAGGGTCCCTCTACAAACAAGGCCACTAACAACAGTGATACACATTCCGGTTATATAGCGAGGAGGCAAATAAGCGTCTCACAACAATAGCGCTTTATTTCATGGTGCACTGCGTTCCCTCATTTTCTTAAGAAGATATAAGATAATCACCTTGTTTTTTCTGTATTTTCCCACAAAACGCTGTTTTTCGCAATCTCGTTTAGAGGCTAATACTTCCACAGGGGTCCCTGATATGTTGTAAAGTTAATTTCTGTGAACATTCTTGCTCGCTAACGCTCTCGCGCCCCTGACACGGCTTGCTCTCTCCCACAAGTGGGGAAGGGGGAAAACAAACCCATTTTGCTTTAAATTCTCCTCTCCCGCGCAAGCGGGAGATGGCCGTGCCTTTAGGCAGGGAGAGAGGAAAGCGCGCAGCGCTGAATATTTATGAAAATTAATGTTCCATTGTGCTAAAAGCAATATCCTTATTTTCTTTATCAACCATCCCGCGTAACATAGCTTAACAGTTGTCAAAAAAACAGGTTGATTCTGTCAGCAACAATAACATCGAGTAATAATATGCATGATCTGATTTTTAAAAAATCGCAAGTGGCCAGTTTGGATATTGATGCTCAAAAGACGTTTACCCCTTTGTGTCCTCACGAATTGCCTGTACCTGAAGGGGATCAAATTGCTTCTCAATTAAATGCGCAAGCTCAATATGCACAATGGCGTATTGGATCAAAAGATGCTCATAGTCTAAAGGCGGTGTGGATCAGTGATGACGCTCATCCTCCTTTATCCCGTTTAGAAGCACCTCACGCTGATTGCTATTGGCCGCCCCACGCTATTCCCGGCAGCATAGGTTTTGATTTGCTGGATGAGCTGCCTGTGCCTTCAGAATACGATTATTTTGTCTGGAAAGGGATTGAATTGGATATGCATCCTTATGGTGCCTGCTACCACGACTTGCGAGAAACGCTTTCTACTGGCATCATCGAATTTTTACAGGCACGGGGAATTTTAGCTGTCATTGTAGGAGGGCTTGCCACAGATTACTGTGTAAAAACCACCGTATTACAATTACGGCGCGCTGGCATAGCAGTTTTTATTAACTTGGCTGCAACACGGGGTATCCAGCGGAAAACCACCGAAAACGCCATTAGCGAAATGCGCACAGCAGGGGGTATAGTGTTGCAATCAAGCGAAGAATTAAGGCCTTATATCCAAAACTAAAGAGTATAGTGACATGATCATCGAATCGCTCCTGGACACAGATCTCTATAAATTCACAATGATGCAAGCCGTATTGCATCAATTTCCGGGCGCCATTGTGGAATATGCATTTCGATGCCGGACCCCCAATGTGGATTTAAACGCGGTTAGTGATAAAATTAATCAGGAAATTAATAATCTTTGCCAATTGCGTTTTCATAAAGATGAGCTGGATTATCTGCGCAAATTCAGCTTCTTTAAAAGCGACTTTATTGACTTTCTTCGGATTTTTCAATTGAATCGTGATTTTGTTCAAATTACTAATGAGCCGGAATTTGGGCTGACTATTAAAGGCCCCTGGCTGCATACCATTTTATTTGAAGTGCCTGTTTTAGCCATTATCAATGAAGCTTACTTTCAAACCCATTATCCTAATCTCGATTTAAGTGAAGGACGAAAACGCCTGGATGAAAAAATCGCTTTACTTAAAGATAATCCGCAATATGAAAATCTTCGTTTCTCCAATTTTGGTACGCGCCGCCGTTTTTCCCGCGAGTGGCAATTTGAAGTGGATAAACATCTGGCTCAAGAATTGCCTTTGCATTTTTCAGGCAGCAGTAATGTATTTTCAGCACGTTTGTCTCACGTTTCACCCATGGGAACGATGGCCCATGAATATCTGCAAGCCTCCCAGGCTTTAGGACCTCGTTTAATCTACAGCCAGCGTTTTGCCTTTGAAAAATGGGCTCAGGAATATCGCGGGGAGTTAGGCATTGCTTTATCCGATGTTTGCGGTATGGATGCTTTTTTAAAAGATTTTGATCTTTTCTTTTGTAAACTCTTTGATGGAGCGCGTCATGATTCAGGCGATCCCTTTGAGTGGGGTGAAAAACTCCTGGCGCATTATCAAAAAATGCGGGTCGATGCTAAAACCAAAATCATGGTTTTTAGCAATAATTTGACCTTTCCCATCGCCTTGACGTTATTTGATCATTTCCAGGAACGCAGTAATCCGGTATTTGGGATCGGTACTAATATTACTAATGATGTAGGACCGGAGCCTATTCAAATAGTGCTTAAAATGATAGAATGTAATGGTCAGCCGGTAGCCAAAGTAAGTGATGATCCGGGCAAGACGATGTGCCGTGATTTATCCTATTTAGCCTATCTAAAAGAAGTGTTTGGAATCACAGCAAAATGAAATCCGATTATTACATCCTAGTAGATCTCCCAACCCAAAAAATGAATGTTTTTAAGGGTGATATGCTTCTTAAAAGTTATTTAATCTCCTCTGCTCGCAATGGAACAGGAGAGGAAATGGGTTCTGAAAAAACCCCGAGGGGATTACACCGTATTCGTGCCAAAATTGGAGCGGGAGCGGCTATCAATACCGTTTTTTCTGCCAGACGACCAACGGGTGAAATTTACACGCCTGAATTGGCCAAAGCTTACCCCCATCGAGATTGGATAGTCACCCGTATTCTCTGGTTAGATGGCTGCGAGCCCGGTAAAAACCGGTACGGCCATGTGGATAGCGCTAAACGCAAAATCTATATCCACGGAACCCCCGATCCAGCTTGTTTAGGCAAACCGGGTTCACGGGGTTGCCTGCGCCTTGCGAATCACGATATCATTGAATTATTCGACATTATTCCTGCAGGCACTACAGTTTGCATTAAAGACTAGAATTTACACCCTTCGCGATTTGAATTTAGGCGAGGCATCGGCGCAGACGAGCAGCGGAGTGTATAAATGAAGACATGAGCAGCGAGGCAAGCCGATAACAAAGCCTACATTCAAAGCGCGAAGAGTGAGGCAAGGGGTTTTATGCCATTATCTACTTATAGCGACATCTTAAGTTTTTGGTTCGGGGATCCCAATCAAGCGGATATCCCCACACCGGAGCGTACTGCTTTATGGTTTGGTATTGGCAAAAAAAGTGATGATTTGGTCAATGATCTGTGCAGTCCTATTACTCATGCTATTTTGCAAGAGCAACACCGGGAATGGTTAGCGCATCCGGAAGGGCGTTTGGCGTTAATTGTAGTTTTAGATCAATTTGTTCCCCGGATTTTTCGAGAAGATGTTCGGGCTTTCAGTGCGGAGCAAAAAGCCTTGAATTTATGCTTGGAAGGCATGCAATGCGATGATGATCAACGTCTCACTTTAATGGAACGTGCCTTTTTTTACATGCCGATGGTACATGTAGAAGATTTGCATATTCAAAAAAATGCTTTGTTAGCTTATGAAACATTGGTGAATCTTTCAATGCCGGAATTAGTCAACATTTTTAAAAGTTTTTATGATTATGCCTATGAACACTATAAACTCATCGTTAAATTTCACCGTTTTCCCCAGCGTAATATGCTATTAGGCCGAGACTCTACGCCAGAAGAAAAAGCTTTTCTGGAGGCTATGCACGTAGATGGAGAATAAAAGCTTGCTGGGACCTCTCATGATAGGCCTTCAAACTACTCGATTAGTTGATGAGGAAAAAAAATGGCTGTCACACGAAGCGGTAGGCGGTGTGATTTTATTTAGCCGCAATTACACTGATAAACAACAGTTGATAGCGTTAGTCACAGAAATCCGCCAAATCCGCTCAGCTATCCTGATTGCCGTTGATCAGGAAGGAGGCAGGATACAACGTTTTCAGAAAGAATTTACCCCATTGCCTTCACTGCATTCCCTGGGTTTATCGTATGACAAAAATCCTGATGAAGCACTGAAATCTGCTGAAGAATGGGCTTATTTAATGGCTTCTGAACTCCTCGCTTGTGGAATTGATATCAGTTTCGCACCGGTATTGGATTGCCACCACACCGACAGTACAGTGCTTGCTGAAAGAACTTTTCATCAAGATCCTGCTATCGTGGCAACATTGGGAAAAGCCTACATCCAAGGCATGCATGAGGCGGGTATGATTGCAGTGGCCAAGCATTTCCCCGGACATGGCGGGGTTTCCGCGGATTCTCATACGAGTTTACCCGTGGATAATCGAACCTTGGAAGCATTACTGAAAAGCGATTTGATCCCTTTTATTTCAACAGGCTTAGCGTGTGAAGCCATGATGGTAGCCCATATTCTCTTTCCCCAGATCGATGAAATGCCGGCAGGGTATTCTGCTTATTGGCTTAAACACCTTTTGCGGGATACTTTTCATTTTAAGGGGGTTATTTTTAGTGATGATCTCGGTATGGAAGGCGGAGCTACAGTCGGGGATGCTGTCAAACGTGTGGAATTGGCTCTGGCAGCAGGTTGTGATATGGTCTTGTTATGTAATGATCCGGAGGCCATCGAAAACGTGGTGACAGCTTTTTCCAAAAAAGTACTTTTTCTTCCCACAGATAGCCGTTTACAAGCGTGTCGAGCTGCTCCGGATGGGCTTTACGATAAACCTGCGGGAGTCAAATGATATCAATTACCTTGCCTGAAGCGATAACCAGCTTTACCCAAAACACTCAGTGGTTAATGGATGTCGGCATCATTCTGATTTTAGCTTTTATCGTTGATTTTATCATCAAGGGTGCTTTCAAGCGTTTGATGAAAAAAACCACTAACCAGACTTTTATTCGAATTTTTTCTAAAGCCGTTCGTATTCTTTTCTTGGTGGTGATCCTGCTGATGATAATGCAAACCGTGGGGATCAGCATTTCGGGTGTCTTAGCCTTTGGAGGTCTTGGCGGTTTGGCGGTAAGCCTTGCGGCAAAAGATATGATAGCCAATTTATTTGGCGGTTTAATGTTATATCTCGATAAACCCTTTAAACAAGGGGAGTGGATCCGCTCAACAGATAAAACCATAGAGGGTACTGTGGAACATATTGGCTGGCGTTTAACAGCCGTCCGCACAGCTGAAAAAAGCTTGTTATTTGTGCCTAATTCAGCCTTTTCAACCATTAGCGTGGAAAACTCAGGCCGTATGACGCACCGGCGTGTTCAAATTAATGCAGGCTTACGCTATGAAGATGCTGATAAATTACCTTCTATCATTGCCCGCATTGAAAAACATTTAGCAGCCCATCCTGAGATAGACATTACGCAGAGCATTATCGTGCGTTTTATTAACCTGGGGGCATCGTCTCTTAACATTTTTATCAGTGCTTATACTAAAACCACGAATTGGACCTCTTATCTAAGCATTCAACAAACGATTTTATTATCGGTTCTAGACATTGTGGCGAAAGAGGGTGCTGAAATGGCTTTCCCAACCACCACCGTACAAATCGCGCAGCCTTTTTGCACTCAATCCCATTCTACAACAGGAGATCTTTCATCATGAGTATTCCCGATCAAATCAGAGCCGTTGCCAAACGTGCCACTTGTCTTTACTCCAAGACAGACGTTGAAAAGGCTTTGGATCAGATGGCGGCAGAAATTCACGAGCAATTATCGGATGAAACCCCCATTTTCTTATGTGTAATGATAGGAGCGCTCATCCCAATGGGAAATCTCTTGACGCGATTAGACTTTCCGCTGGAAGTCCATTATATCCACGCTACCCGTTATCGCGGAAAGACGCATGGGGCGGACATAGAGTGGCGCATTACGCCTTCTTGTAGCTTGAAAGGGCGAACCGTAGTAGTCGTAGATGATATTCTGGATGAAGGTTTAACGCTTGCTGCAATTCTCGATTTTTGCAAAACCCAGGAAGCTAAAGCCATTTATACCGCAGTATTGGTTGAAAAAGAAGGTACTCGTTTACCCCAGGGTACAAAACAGGCAGATTTCACAGGTCTCAAAGTACCTAACCGCTATGTATATGGTTACGGCCTTGATTACAAAGAATATTTACGCAATGCGCCCGGGATTTATGCCGTAGCTGCAGAAGATGAACATTCTTAAGTGCTTTCGCCCCCTGTATAAAAGGGAGCGTCCCTTGTAGCTCTAGCGAAGGAAGGGGCATATTTACGTATATTTTTTAGCCGACTCTTTAGCCTTATCAACCAGCCCTCAAGCCTGCTCTCATTCAATCAAAGGCTTAACCACGGCGATAAAATACAGATAATTTTCTTTTAAAAAAATCTAAAAATCTTCTTGCAAATCGATCACCCTCAACTACTATGAAGTATACCGCTGATGAAAAAATCTTAAGGATTAGTTGGAGCTACTCATGGACGAAAGAATGACTACCGATCAAGAACGTATTTTAATTGTTGTCAATTATATGGCATCACTGGATTATCCATTATTACAGTCTTTTTTACAAAAACAAAAAGCCACTGTTGAGTTCCATTTGGTTTATATCATACCGGTTATTCCGGCCGCTTACTTTCAAGTACCCAATATGGCCAATGCTGAACGTGCACTCATTGACAGTGCAAAATTGGAATTATTGGAATTAGGTTCCCGCACCGGGATACCCACCATGCATCAATGGGTTCGTCAAGGTCAATGTAAACGGCAAGTAGAAGAATTAAAAACACAAATTGATGCCAGCGGTATCATTTGGCGTACGAGTGACTTTTACCCTGAAAAAACAGCGCTTTATACACTTTCTGAAAATACATTATTATCTTTGATACGACGAGGCTCTCAGTTCTTTACAAAATATGCTGAGGGTTACCGCCGTCCTGCCTAATTTTTGATTTCATCCTCAAGCCCAGGCAGCAGCGCTTTCTTCTCCCCAAGAAGCGTTGTTGCCGAAGCTGTTAAAATCATCCTTGTGTGGCAATCCCCTTTTTCAAAAGGGGCAAATATTTGTTATCATCTTTATGATAAAAAATAGGAGCTATCTTTTATGGCTATTTTGACCATCCTGCAATATCCTGATCCCAGGCTAAAACGCGCGGGCAAACCGGTAGATAAAATCGATGACCGTATTAAAAAAATCATCGAAGATATGTTTGAAACCCACTATGCCCAGGAAAACTGCGCAGCATTAGCGGCAACCCAATTAGCCATTGATGATGCACCAGCCATTACAGTCATTGATTTTTCAGAACAAAAGAACCAGCCCCTATGTTTAGTGAATCCTGAAATCAGTGAGCCAGAAGGGGAGGAAGAATCAGAAGAAGGCTGCATGTCGGTTGCCACAGTCTCGGTTTATGAAAAAGTCAAACGTCCGGCCCGGATCCGGGTCAAAGCTTTAGACGAGCAAGGAAAGCCGCTGGATTTCATTGCAGAAGGCTTTATGGCAAAATGTATTCAACACGAAGTTGATCACCTTAACGGTATTCTTTTTATCGATAAACTTTCCAGGCTTAAGCGCTCCCGCATTGATAAACGGTACAAAAAAACTTTTTGATTTTCTTAAAGATCCCTATAATGGCTTCGCAATTTAGGGGATAACGCCTCAAGCAGTATCGGTCTTTTAAAAAGTTGAGGCGGCATTAATCTTTTTTTCAAAATCTGCTTGCTTTTTTCCCTAATGCGCCCTATGTTTAGAGCCAAGAAAGGGGATTATTTATTCTGAATTTATTTGAATAATTTAGCTGAAGAAAACATCATAACTTTTTAATCTTAAAGGTAAAAATAATCATGTCTGGAAAATCCATGAAAAAAGCGTTGATTCCCCTTATCAGCCTTTTTATTTTTGTTATCAGCAATGGCTTTTTCATGACATTTATCAGTCTTGTTCTGGAGAAAAAAGGTTATTCAGAAACGGTCATTGGGAGTATGACAGCCGCTTTTTATGCAGGGCTTGCCATTGCCTCCCTCGGCATTGAAAACATCATTGCCAAAGTAGGGCACATTCGGGCATTTTCTGCTTTTGTCTCGGGCCTTGCCGTTGTGACGATGGCCCAAGGTTTTTGGATCAATGCCGGTTTTTGGCTAGTGATGCGCCTGGCAGCAGGGTATTTCACGGCAGGCTTGTTTGTTGTGGTAGAAAGCTGGCTTTTATTGCTTGGTACGAAACAAACGCGCACTAAACTATTGGCGATTTACATGATAGCCATTTATGCTGCTCAAGCTTTTGGTCAATTATTCATTAATATTCAGTACAAAGATCCATTGTTACCTTACGCCGTTGCCGCGATGCTGTGTTCTATTTCCGTTATCCCCATGGCTATTATGAAATTACAAGCGCCCAGTTTTGATGAACCGTCTCGCTTAAATTTCCTCGAGTTATTTAAATTGTCTGCTTCCGGGGTCATCTCTTGTTTTTGCTCAGGTCTTATTCTATCCGGTATTTATGGGTTAATGCCGATCTTTTTATTGGAACGTTTGCATCATAAAGTCCATGACGTTTCCTGGCTGATGTCAGTGGTCATTTTAGGCGGTATGTGTTTGCAATACCCCATCGGGCGTTTATCGGATTATGTTGAACGGCGTTTTGTCTTGATTTTGATTTGCTGCCTTATGGCCGCGATGACAATTCCCTTATTTTTTGCCCGTCAATATTTTCTCTTAGGCGTTATCATGTTTTCCTTTGGCGGATTGGCTTTTACTATCTATCCGGTTGCTATCAGCTTGGCGTGCGACAAGCTTCATGTGAAACACTTGACAGCAGCGGCTCAGGGTTTGCTGCTTGCTTATAGTATTGGCTGCGTAATAGGGCCAATGCTTGCGGCCACGGCAATGCGCTTTTCTAAATCCTATGGGTATTTGGGTTATTTTGTCATGACCAATATTGGCTTAGCCGTTTTTCTGGCAGTACGGCGTGTTCAGCAGGAATCAGTTCCACAAGAAGAACCCTTTATGCCGGTGCCGCAAACAACGCCGATTGCCGCTGAGCTGGATCCGAGAGGGTAAGAGATAGGGAGGTAGACATCTTGAACCCGCGGAAATACGTTGGTGAATAAGGGCTGTTTATCTTACCTACAGCCTCCCACAAAGTCTGATAGTTTTTCCTATCAGACTTTGTGCTGAGGGCCTATGGCATTGATTAACAGCGCCATATCCTGCTAAATTGATAGAATGAACACACCGGCGCCACTTTTCGATACACTAGACAGCCTCTCCCTTGCGGCATTACCAGAGACTTTACTGCCATCCTTTGAAAGCGATTACCGCTATGCCGTGCAGTTCCTTTATAGCTATCGAGGCAGCGAAGCTACCTTTAACACTTACCGGCGCGAGATAGAACGCCTCTTACAATGGCTGCAGCATATCTGCAAAAAAAACCTCCCCCAGGTATCGCGAGAAGATATCGAAGCTTATGTACAATTTTGCCAAAACCCGCCTAAGTCCTGGATTGCTTTAAAAAAAGCGCCGCGTTTTATTGCCTGTGAAGGGCTTCGAAAACCCAATCCCGATTGGCGCCCCTTTGTCGTCACAGTGAGTAAAGTACAACATGCTCAAGCACAGAAATTGTCTGCTGATAATTATCTCTTGTCGCAAAAGTCAATCCAGGAAATCTTCACTGTCTGCAGCAGTTTTTTTGCCTTTTTGATACAAGAAAATATTTTAAGCCATAATCCCGTTCAACAAATACGCCAAAAAAGTAAATATTTTCGAACCTATCAACAAGCGCGTGTCATACGCAAATTATCCGAATTACAATGGGGTTATGTGATCGAAACAGCAACTCACATGGCAGAACGCGAGCCCGCCCATGAACGTACTTTATTTATCATGAATGCTTTATATGGCATGTATTTGCGGATCTCTGAACTGGCTGCATCGAAACGCTGGGTACCGCAAATGGGTCATTTTCAGCAAGATAATGACGGCTTATGGTGGTTTCTCACCGTGGGAAAAGGCAATAAACAGCGGCAAATTGCCGTGAGCGAGAGCATGCTAGCCTCCCTCATACGCTGGCGAAAAGCCCGCCAATTGTCAGCTCTGCCGTTACGGGGCGAAACAACCCCCTTAATTCCTAAGTTACAGGGAAAAGGCCCTCTTTCTAGCACACGTCCTATTTCGCGAATTGTTCAAGCCTGTTTCGATGAAGCCATCGCCCGTTTAATTCAAGACGGTTTTCACGATGAAGCTTTACAATTGCAAGCAGCAACGGTCCATTGGCTGCGGCACACCGGCATTTCAGAAGATGTAAAAATACGCCCCAGAGAACATGTGCGTGATGATGCAGGACATAGCTCTTCTCTCATCACTGATCGCTACATCGATGTTGAATTGCGTGAGCGCCATCAAAGTGCTGCCAAAAAGAAAATCATCCCTGATTCCTTTCGGGATTAAATCGTCTGCCCTCACCGGGGAATTTGTCCATTGTTTTTGTGCGCCGTTTACCTCAATCGATCTGGTCGTTTTCTAAATAGCCCTATATATAGTAGTATTTACCTGATAAAAACCCCATCCTATAGTGTCCCTCTTAAAATTTTTTGTTAAAACAATTGATAAGGAAAACATCAGAACTGATTGTTTTTCTAAATTAAAGCTGTCATTTTGTGTTATGATATCGATTACCTATTCTAATAATGCTGTTTCGGGTTATGGATGCCGATTCATATAACAAGGATGATGAGCATGAACCACCTTTGGCACAAGAAGTTTAGCTCCTGGTGTATCACGATTTTAATCTGTTCTTTAATGGGGTTTCTTCTGGCACAATCTGTCGTTGTAATAGATAAAGCCCATACCGCTGTTGCAAAAGAATCGACAAGTTCTCCTACCGAGAATAATGTTCCGGCGAAAATAAGCAGTGCGGACAGTGTTTCTCCTTCCGAAACACCCGAAGCGAAGAGCATTCACACTACCCCAGCTGCTTCGAATAACCCTGTCAACCTGAATACAAACCCTGCTATTTTATCTGCTCTCTCTCAACCGCCTGCTCCTGGCAACAAGTCCGAAACGCAAGCATTATGGAAAAAACAAGTCGGTGTTGCCGCTTATTATAATGATGAGTTGGGGATGGTTACCGACTTAACCTATAAACAACCCGTTGGTACTCATCAAGCAGCGGCGTTAGAAGTCGAAGGAGGCGAACGCATTGCGAGAGTGAATGCTACTTGGGGGTTAGCTGTCAATTCTGAAAACCGCATTAAAGTCACTGCTGAACATTTGCAAGAAAAGCTCGATTATGATTTTGCCAGCGGCCGCGCGCAGCAATGGGATGGGCAAAATGCTCTTGGAACAGGTTATCAATATCTTATCAACAACCCCTACCTGGATGCGGTTAATCTGGGCAGTTACTATAGCCATGCAGGAAGTAAATCCTTAAGCGATGCTGCTTTTACATATGATTCTGCCGCTCTCACCAATAGCCGCCGTATTGCGGGCGCTAATTCAGGTAATGTGGCTGCGGGTATTAGCGGCCATTTATGGCAGCAATCACAGCTGAGCGCAGCGCTTGACTATGATGTTGTTAATTATGATTCGCATTATCAACCCGATGGTGACGAAGATACTCGTGGTTTTGGCAGCAGCTTTGCATTGGAGCAGCGCTTATTGCCGCGCCTTAAAATGAATCTCAATACAGATCTGCGAAAGCCCTATAATGATTATCAAGGCAATGTGGGTTGGTTATTGCCGCCTACCCATCATGCTATTTTTGAATTAGCGTATTTTACAAACTATACCCGCAGTCACACGACAGAGAGACGGTTTTATTCAAACGGTCTTCGGCTTAACATGAATTGGGATACTGCAACCTTCAATCCCGATTCAAAACAATATGCTGACTATACCGTCCCTTCTATGAATTTAACCGATTGGACAAGCCAGGCAGCCGTACGTATGGCAGAAGTACTGGCAACCACCGATCAAGTCAGTAAAGACGGCGGCGACAATATTATTCATATTCGTCATATGCAAACAACCGCCTGCCCTGCTGTCAATGAGATCAAAGATGAAGGCAATGGATCTTATAGCACATCCGATGGTTGGTTTAGCTTAAAACACGCTAAAACATCGGGAGATATTGTTGGATTCGATGAGGCACGTGAAATTAGCGATGAGAACGGCGTCAGTGTCGTAGAATGTCTCTATTATAATCACTTATTGGAAGATGGATATATCGATCCCACCCATACTATTACATTGATTAATGCCAATCCCAACGAATATATTGAAACCCCGATTGGTACAAATTGGTTCAGCAATGATTATTCACGTGCCACCCGCTGCTATGGACATACTAACAATAACCACACCGTTTTAGATCATGATCCCGGCGCATGTACTTTTGAATATGACAGTGAACGTTTCGCCCAAAGCAATGCTAAGATGGCAAGAAAAGCCTTTGATAAATTACATGAGAAAGATAGACCTGCAAAAGCGGCAACCCTGAATCAAGCTGCAAAATCCGAAGCGTTAAAACAAATTTCTCATTATCGGCAAAAGCAGTAGGAGTCTTTTACAATGGATAAAGAAAATGGAGTAATTGCCAAACCTCGATTTAATAAAAAAAATTGATTCTGATAATACTGTTATTAAACTGGATTGTATCAGTTATTGTAATGAGCCTTAAATTCGGGCAAATAATAGATTATCGTCAATAATATTAATGCCTCTCTTTTGGATTTTTGGTAGTATAATGTCTGTATTTCCTCCCCTCTGTTTATACGTTCATGATGTTAATGGAATTTCCGTGGAACATTATTTCACTGACTATTATCGCTATAACGGCTATTTTATGTGTCCTTACAAAGGATAAGAGAAATCGCTATATCTATCTTATTACCGGCGCAAGCTTCATTTGGAATATCGCCATTACGCTCTTTGTGTTTTATAGTACATCAGCATAAATTCATAAAACTAAAGTCATCCGCAACCGGTAAATTAAATATCTCAGGATAAATCACTTTCATCAAACATAAACCTTGTGCGGGAGCCGTTATGGAAGCCACTTTTCTATCGCATGCCATTAAAATGGTTTTCATATCTTCTGGTTTCAACTTACCGGTTCCGATATCCATTAATACCCCCATGATATTACGCACCATGTGATGTAAAAAAGCATTGGCTTGGATATCAATGATAATAAAACTCGCCTGCTGTGCTATCGTCACGAAATGAACATGACGCGTAGGCGATTTGGATTGACAGTGAGCGCCGCGAAAGGAAGAAAAATCATGCTCGCCAATAAGATGCTGTGATGCCTCTTGCATGGCGGCAATATCTAACGGTTTGTAACACCAAGTTGCTTGGCTGTGCCATAAAGCAGAAGGAATCGGCTGATTATCGATAATATAGCGATAACAACGCGCCAAAGCACTATAGCGCGCATGAAAATCATCACTGCAATGCCGAACCCATCTTAATGAAATATCAGCAGGTAAATGGGTATTTACCCCTAAAACCCATGCCCTGTCTGATCGCTCAATCAAAGATTTAAAATGTACAACTTGGCCTGCTGCATGAACACCAGCATCCGTTCTGCCAGCACAGATGAT
>JAJNDI010000043.1 GCA_021156325.1 Gammaproteobacteria bacterium | reverse complement strand
GATGCACCGGTATTAAGGGCTCAACTTGATTCATCTTATCCAGTAATTTCACCGGATCCTCTGAAACACAAAGCAAATTGCAGGTAGCCTTATCCAAAAAACCTCGATCGGTCATGTGATCCAGAAAAGACAAGAAAGTATCATAATAGCCATGGATATTGAGCAATCCAATGGGTTTGGTATGAAAGCTCAAACGTGCCAGAGTATATACTTCAAATAACTCATCCATCGTGCCAATACCGCCAGGTAAAGCAATAAAAGCGTCCGAGCGAGCAATGATCAAATCCTTACGCGCTGACATGCTGTCTACCAAAATTAATTCTGTTAAGTGTTGATGAGCAAATTCGAGGGTTTGCAGAAACCTCGGCAAAATGCCAATGACTGATCCGCCCATTGCTAAGGCTGCATCCGCCAAAACCCCCATCAATCCTACGCTGGCGCCGCCATAAATCAGGGTAGCTTTCTGCTCTGCAATGGCTTTCCCTAAAAGGCTTGCCCCTTCTTGGAAAGCCGGATCTTCCCCTAAAGCCCCGCCTGTAAAAACAGCAATATTTTTTAAAACACCCATCTCGACTCTCCTTTTCTCATCCTTGTCTCGGCTTTAGCCTGCTGATAGTGTATCATTACTCCATATGAAGACAAACTCATGGGAGCTCTTAATGGATAATTCACCCCTCACTGCCCTTTCCCCGTTGGATGGCCGGTATCATAGCAAGATGAAAGGCTTAAATACCCTTTGTAGTGAATATGGCTTGCATCGGGCGCGAATCATCGTAGAAATTCGCTGGCTGCAAACATTAAGTGAAATAAAAGAGATCTCGGAAATTCCCCCCTTTTCTGCTGATGACAATGCTTTCCTTGAAAGCCTCATCGATAATTTCAGTTTGGAAAATGCTAAAAGTATTAAAGATCATGAAACTGTCACCAACCATGATGTGAAAGCGGTTGAATATTTTCTAAAAGATAAGTTCAATAGACGGCCTTCCCTGGCACCTTATGCAGAATTTATTCACTTTGCCTGCACGTCTGAAGATATTAACAATCTTGCTTACGGAGTCATGTTAGCTGAGGCAAGAGCAACCTTTCTGTTGCCCGCTTTGGAAAGCATTTTATCAAAACTGATTAAGCTTTCTCACAACAATGCGGATACAGCGATGTTAAGCCGTACTCATGGGCAAAGCGCAACACCGACAACGCTTGGCAAAGAAATAGCCAATGTCGCTGCTCGTTTAGAGCGTCAAAAAACGCAATTGACTTCTCAAACCATTCTTGGCAAATGTAACGGCGCTGTTGGCAATTATAACGCCCATTGCATTGCTTATCCTGCGGTTGACTGGCAAATGGTATCGCAGCGTTTAATACAGAAATTACAATTAAGCTTAAATCCTTATACCACCCAAATAGAACCGCATGATGCGATGGCAGAATATTTTGCCATTTGTCAGCGCATTAATACGATCTTGATCGATTTTGCGCGAGATATGTGGGGATATATCTCGCTGGGTTATTTTCGTCAGCAGCGCATTGCCGATGAAGTTGGTTCTTCTACGATGCCGCATAAAGTCAACCCCATTGATTTTGAAAACAGTGAAGGCAATCTGGGGCTCGCTAATGCCTTATTTGAGCACTTCATCGCAAAATTGCCTATTTCACGCTGGCAGCGTGATTTAAGCGATTCCACTGTTTTGCGCAATATAGGCGTTGCCTTAGGTCACAGTTTATTAGCTTATCACTCTCTTTTAAGAGGATTAGATAAAGTAGCAGTTGATCATGAACGTATTCAGGCTGATATAATTAATGAATGGGCGGTATTAGCTGAAGCTATTCAAACCGTTATGCGCCGCTACCGTATTGAAAAGCCCTATGAGAAATTAAAGTCTTTAACCCGCGGCCAGTCTATCGACAAAGCTGCTTTGCATGCTTTTATTCAAACGCTCGATATCCCTTCTGAAGCCAAAACACGCCTGCTTGAACTAACGCCAGCAACTTACGTGGGCTATGCTGCCAAGCTTGCCAAGGCGATTTAGGTATTAGGTTTTATTCGATAGTTATAAATTTATAAAGTTAGGTATGGAAAAATTCGATGTCATTATTATTGGCGCTGGCGCAGCAGGTCTCTTCTGTGCGATAGAAGCAGGCAAACGTAACCGCCGCGTCTTAGTGTTAGATCATGCCAATAAAGTGGGGAAAAAGATTTTAATGTCAGGCGGCGGCCGCTGCAATTTTACGAATTATTATGTCACTGCTGATCAGTTTATCTCAAATAACCCGCATTTTTGCAAATCAGCCTTAAGCCGTTATACTCCCTGGGATTTTATTGAACTTGTTAAAAAACATCAGATCCCCTTTCATGAAAAAACCTTAGGTCAATTGTTTTGTGATAATAAATCACAAGACATTGTGGCTATGTTATTAGCTGAATGTGAAGAGGCCAAGGTTGAGATACGCTTATATACTAAGATTGAAACAATAGAAAAACAAGCCGATCATCATTTTAAAATCCATACAACACAAGGGGACTTTCACTGTCAGTCCTTAGTAATTGCCACCGGCGGGTTATCTATTCCGACCTTAGGCGCCAGTGGTTTTGGTTATCAAGTCGCTGAACAGTTTGGCATTAAAGTGTTTCCAACACGTGCCGGATTAGTGCCATTAACATGGCATACCGAGGATAAAAATGTATTTTCAACTCTCTCTGGCATTGCAGTAGACAGCCTTGTTCAACATGCAACAATAGACTTTCGTGAAAATCTCTTATTTACCCATCGTGGTTTAAGTGGACCGGCAATTTTGCAAATCTCATCATATTGGCATCCAGGGGACCCGATCACCCTTAATTTTCTACCCACCCTATCGCTTATAGAAGCTTTAAAAAAAGCACAAATGACTTATCCGAAAAAACAATTAAAATCGTGGCTATCAGAGTCATTGCCAAAACGCTTCATCGAATGCCTATTAGATCCTTGCCTTGCCGTGAAAACACTCGCTTCTCTGTCCTACGCAGAAGGTGAAACAGTAGCCGCCTTAATTAATGCCTATGTTATTAAACCCAATGGCACAGAAGGTTATCGTACCGCTGAAGTCACTTTAGGGGGTATCGACTGTCATGCCATTTCATCAAAAACCATGGAAGCGATTGAGGTTAGCGGCCTTTATTTTATTGGCGAAGTCTTAGATGTCACCGGGTGGTTAGGAGGATATAATTTTCAATGGGCTTGGTCTTCAGGTTGGGCCGCCGGTCAAGCGGTATAATCATAAGAATCGCTTAAAAATTATACCGCCTTCAAATAACACCTAGTCTGTCCATATTTTAGCCAAACCGTGCATTTCATGGCAGGTTTTTTGCACGCTATCGTTAAAGAAACACGATTGCGTTTTCCATCATTGGACATATCTCATGGGCTGGTTAAAAAAACAGATAGGCAACAGAATCATCGGCTGGCTGACTTATGAAGAGCCGCAGAATCATTACCCTCTTAGTGACTTTGAACGTATTCTCTATGAAATAAGACAATGCGATGTCATTTTAATTGAAGGCCGCAGCCGCGTTAGTAATGTCATTCGAATATCTACACAAAGCCCCTGGACACATGCAGCACTATACATTGGACGTTTGCACGATCTGGAAAATGACATATTGCGTGAACATGTAAAACAATATTATAGCGGCGATCCGAATGAACCTTTAATACTGGAAAGTATATTGGGAAAAGGAACGATTGTTTCCACACTTAGCAAATACAAAGAAGATCACATGCGCATTTGCCGCCCGAAAGGGATCTCTCGCAAAGATGCACAGGAAGTCATTCGCTATGCCTTAAGCCGCTTAGGCATAGATTACGATACCCGAAATATTTTCGATCTGCTCCGTTTATTATTCCCCTGGTCTTTTATCCCTCGCCGCTATCGCTCCAGCCTCTTTGAACGCAATGTCGGCACGCCAACACGGCAGATCTGTTCCTCTCTTCTGGCAGAAGCCTTCGCTTCAGTCCGTTTCCCTATTTTGCCTTTGGTTAAAAGAAGCGATAATAATACGGTTGAATTGATCCCGCGCAATCCTCGTTTAACAACACCGTGTGATTTTGATTACTCGCCTTATTTTGATATCATCAAATATTCTTTCTTTGCCTTAGATGAACATGCTATTTATCGTGATTTGCCCTGGAATGAAAGCGGATCTTTCAGCGACAATAAAGGAAAAGTCTTTAAGCCTAAAATCATTTATAATCAGAAAAAAAAAGAAGAAAAGAGACATTGGTTTAGCTTTGGACTAAAAAAAGCAAGCGAGAATACGCAAGAACCTGCAGAAGACAGTACACCCGATCCGCTCATCAAAGAAAGAGATATTGATAGTGATCAAACGCCGCTTCGTAAGAAACTTGCCCTGCGCCGCAATCGGTACTAAAAGCGCTAACTCAAATGACTGCGCAACATCCATGCTGTTTTTTCATGAAAACGCAAGCGCTCGGTGAGTAAATCAGCAGTAGCTTCATCATGAACCTTTGAAGCGAGGGGAAATACGGATCGTGCTGTAGCGGCAACAGTTTCATGATCACGCGTCAATTGTTCAATCATCTGCATTGCCTCAGGATGGCCTTCTTCTTCTCGAATAGAAGCGAGTTTTAAATATGTTGCAAACGACCCCGGCGCAAAAGCGCCCAAGGCACGAATTCGCTCTGCAATTTCATCCACAGCAAGCGCCAATTCAGTATATTGCCCTTCAAACAAAAGATGGAGGGAATCAAACTGAGGACCTGTCACATTCCAGTGAAAATTGTGGGTTTTCAAATATAATAAATAAGTATCGGCAAGCAGCCGGGACAAATGACCAGCAATTTCTTCGCGCTCTTTTTGTGAAATACCCATATTCATATCTGCTGTCATATTAACCTCCCTATAATAACCAATGCTCTTATAGTGTAGCATAAAAAATGTTCTTGCTAAAGAGGATACTCTTGATTTAAGATAGCCCGCAAAACAGCTTTCCTGTTTATATTCTGTATGTTCGGAAGGGGTTTTCAAAATGACTCAAGATGCTAATATTCGTTTTTTATGTATTTTACCAGAACGTTTGGGAGATATTATTTTTTGCACCCCTGCTATTAATTTGCTTGCGGAATTAAAACCTAATGCCCAGATTGATATCTTGTCTGCGGCTCCGCTGGCTTCTGCGGTATTAGCCAATAATCCCGTTATTAACCGAATACATATTTGTCCAAATCCTCGCCAGCTACAACCTTTAAGCAACCTTTACGATCGGATTTTTTGCTTTCATGCCAACTCAAAAACGAAGGCATTCGTAAAGAAAATAGGCCAGGATTGCCATTTTGGACACGCTGCCCCCAATAGAAAACACCAAAGTCAAATGGCAGTCAATGCGGTTGCACAAGCCTTGTTAGGACACACTGATGTAGAAGATAAGCCTTATACTTTGTATCCTGCTATAGCCGATAAAGAGCGGGTACAAACGCTGTTGCAGCAATATATTGATCTCGATAAACCTCCCGTTTTAATAGGTTGTCATATTGGCTGCAGTAAAACAGTCAAAAATGGTTTTAAATTTTGGAAACCAAAATCAAAGCTCATCAGTGATAAATCGTGGGAATTAGCGCGTTTTACCACCTTAATACAAGCGCTTTATCAAAGAGACAAATCTATTCGTATTTTGCTGACAGGAACAGCGGCTGAAAAATCCTTGCTAAAATCTTTATTTAAAGAACCCAATGTTATTAATTTATTGGGTAAAACCAGCGTGCTAGAAACCACCGTCTTAATGTCTTATTTAGATCTCTTTCTCAGTATTGATACTGGCGCTTTACATATTGCCTGTGCCACAGAAGTTCCGCTCATCGATTTATTGCGTACTCCTTTTGTTGAATCAGTAGGCCCTTTCCCATTACATGAAAACAGACATGTCATTGCTGAAAACAGCATGAATGATATTACAGTAGAAGCGGTGTTGGAAAAAATTATCAAGATTTTAGATAAAAACACCCATAGCCATAAGGCAGAAGCATGTTGACATCCTCTTATCGACGTGCCTTACTGCCTTTATTTTTAGTCATTTTTATCGATTCATTCGGATTTGGTTTGGTGATCCCGGTAATGGCACATTTGCTCATTGAGCCTAATCATCCTTTTTTCCCCAATCTAAGCCCTGCCGCAATCAATATACTTTTTACCGCTGTCATAGCCCTTTCACCTCTGGCGATGTTAATAAGTCACCCCGTTATCGGAAGCTGCTCAGATAAATGGGGGCGCAAAATAACGATTGCCGCTTGTTTGATGGCAAGCGTTATCGGTTTTTTACTGCCTTTGTTAGGTGTCCGATTCCATCTTTTTAGTCTTATTGTGCTGGGGCGCTTTATTGCAGGCTTTGGTGCTGGCAGTCAACCGATTGCACAAGCGGCTGTTATCGATGCTTCTAAACAAAATCATAAGACATTCAACTTAAGCCTTATCGCTTTTGCCATGACATTAGCAATGATCTTGGGGCCCCTATTGGGCGGTATTTTATCCGATCCAAAATGGAATCCTCGCTTTGATAATGCCACGCCTTTTGCCTTTGCTTTTTTACTCTCGTTAATTAATTTATTCTTATTGTGGAGATGGTTTCAGGAACCTCATGATAAGACCCAAGGCGATCATGTCTCTTGGCGTGATATTGCAAAAACAATTACAAAACTCGCAGAAACAGGCGTTGTGCGCAGATTATTAACTGTTTTTTTTCTCTATGAATTTGCCTGGAGTTTATATTTTCAATCGATTCCTTTGTGGTTGATGGAACGTTATCAACTCAGCGCCAGCACTTTATCCTGGTTCTTAACAGGCATTGGTTTTTGGATGTCATTGGGACTAACCTTGATTTTAAAAATGCTTATGCGTGCATTTTCCACCGTGAGATTGATCTTATACAGTCTCTTGATAGCAGGATTAGCCATTTTTTTCAGCGCTTTATTTTCAATAATCTCTTTGCAATGGATAACCGCTATCCTGATCGCTATTGCCACGGGCATTGCCTATCCTTGCCTGCTGACTTTGCTCTCGGATAAAACAAATCAGCTAAAACAAGGGTGGATCATGGGTACAGCCAGCGCGCTTTTGGCCGGCAGCTGGCTTATCAGCGGCTTGCTGTCAAGCCTGCTCTATAATCTTCATGCCACACTGCCGCTTTATCTTGCTTTTGCAGGCTATGGTGTTGCAGCAGTTCTATTCAAAAAAGCCAACCTCTTACCCCCTTTGAAAAAAGGGAGCCGCGCGCCGCAGCTTTAGCGTAGGGGGGCTGCTCCCTTTTTCAAAGGAGGCGAAGCCCTCTTGTTGTGTTTGCGCATTAAGTAATTCTTGCCTATCCCAGCACTGTAATAAACCTCGATGCACTCGCAAGAGATGGGTACTGTCGCCATAAATCTGCGTCAATAAAAGAGCCCCTTGTGTTTGAGCCACTGCACTTTCAGCCAGCGCTTTTGCATCTTTTTCGGTAAAAACAGCCCCTAATAAGGTTTGATAAGTGCTAATCCATGCATCAAAAAAGGCTTTAATCACTTCAACAAATTCAGGGATATGGCCAGAGGTTTCAAGACTGATATTAGCCATTAAACAGCCCGTGCCATCATGAAGCCTGCCCAAAAGATAAGGCTCAATAGCGCTTAAAAGGCCTGAAAACCGATCCCGCGGCTTTTTATTAAGATCATCTGCTAAGGAAAGTACTTTGACGATGAAATTTTCTTTCACCCAGTGAAGAGCAGCAGCCACTAATTCCAGCTTGCTGTCAAAATAGTGATATAACCCTGCCTTACTCATCAGACAAGCTTCGGCAATATCTGCCATAGAAGTACTATAATAACCTTTGTCTCGAAGCAAGATGATAGTTTTGGTGAGTAATTCTGTTCGTTCAATCTTTTGTTTTGCCATTTTTTGCCTTTTTTATAGTTATCGGTAGCAATCCATTGCTCATTTAAGTCGAACATGTTTCTTTATTAAAACAAACTTTAAAGTGAACGTCAATCAAAGGACAATGATTCGACAAAGGAAATATAATCTGCCATGATCGCGATTACTGAAACGTTGGTGTTTACTCATGGAAACCCTTATTTATGCGGCCACAATAGCCCTTATTTTTGTTGGGCTTTTTTTAATCTTTCACAAACAACAAGGTCTGCAAGCGCTGCTTTGCGAACTCCAAACTGTTCTTAAGGAAGGACCGCTGCAAAACAATACATTGATAGAAACCCTTACCTTGCAAACCAACAGCCTAAGAGAGAGTTTCACAAAACAACTAGGAAATCATCATTCTACATTGCAAACTTTACAACATGGATTACAACAAGCCATCTTGCAGCAATTAGCAGAGATGCGAATACAATTACAAACAGGTTTGAGCGAACATCAAATCAAGAGTCTTAACACCTTACAAACGAGCCTCCAGCAAGGCATGCAAGATGCCCGAGAACAGATCCACTTGAGCCTTCAGCAGCACAGCCATCAAATCAGCGAACGAGTGGATAAACTCACTCAAAACACGGATAAACGCTTGCAAGACATCACTGCTCAAGTCGAGCGGCGCTTAACCGACGGTTTTGAAAAAACCACCGCTACCTTTGCTGATGTGGTAAAACGCTTGGCCTTAATTGATGAAGCACAAAAGAAAATCACAGAACTTTCTTCCAATGTCGTGAGTCTTCAGCAAGTTTTATCGGATAAAACAGCGAGAGGCACCTTTGGCGAAGTTCAATTAAATGCCTTGATACGCAATGTCTTACCAGAAACTCATTTTGCATTGCAGCATACCCTTAAGAATAACAAACGGGTTGATTGCATGCTGTTTTTACCCGAACCTACGGGCAATATCACTATTGATGCCAAATTCCCGCTGGAAAGTTATCGTGCTATGTCCGCTGCTGAGGCTGTTAACCCTCTGGTCAAACGTCAGGCAGAGCAACAGTTTAAACAAGATATTCGCCGCCACATTCAAGATATTGCAGAAAAGTATATTATCCCTGGTGAAACAGCCGATGGCGCAATGATGTTTATTCCAGCCGAAGCTGTTTTTGCCGAGATCCACGCTCGTCACTCCGATTTGGTTGATCTTGCCCAACGCGCTCGGGTGTGGCTGGTCTCTCCCACGACCATGATGGCTATATTAACTACGGCGCGTGCAGTATTAAAAGATGCGGATACCCGCAAACAAATTCATATCATTCAAGAACATTTAGTGGGTTTATCTAAAGATTTTAGCCGTTTTCAAAATAGAATGGATAATCTATCCCGCCATATCGGTCAAGCCCACGATGATATCGAACAAGTGCACACCTCTGCCAAAAAGATCACGCAGCGCTTTCAACAAATCGAACAAGTTGAATTGCAAGAGAAGATTCCAGAGTTGTTGGTAGCAGATGAATCTACCGACTAGGCTTTGATCTGTTGATACCACTTAGCCAGCTCGGTACCCACGGTTTTGGGATCAGACTCTTGCGGATAATGTAGCGCATCTCCTATTTCTACCAATGTTAAATTAGGCAGATTGCTTTTAGCCCATTGCACGGTTTCGATGGTAGTGAGAAAACCTGGAACCGCATAAAACATTAATTTAGGAACAGGTGATCGAGTTAAAGCCGTTGAATATTGTCGGATCAAATCCAAAATGGGCGAAGGATCTTCTTCTCCTAAAGGTAATTCTTGTAAGAATTGCCACAAAGGTTTGCAAGTGCCCGGTGTTTGGAAAGGTAATTGATATTGTGTCATTTCTGCTTCTGTTAAAGTTCGCAAAATGCCGCTGGGCATGACTTTATTAATAAAATAGTTACTGTGCATTATAACATCGTAGCCGCCATCGGGAGTATTCAAAACTGACGCCATTTCCAGTAAAGGCAGCGAAACCATGTCGATATTTGCTGCAGGGCGCAGATAGGATTCTAAAAAAGCCAATCCTTTAATGCGATGAGGA